>JALYSC010000001.1:4242-16810 GCA_030855005.1 Bacteroidota bacterium
CAAGTGAGATAATAAGTGGAAGGTGTTTGAAAAGAAAAAGATTCAGGGATGGCACAGGGATTTGGAGGATAGGTGAAAGCTACTACATGGATATTCCGGTCTGTTTCGAAGTAGGACATTTGGACACCGGATTTAATAAAGAACAAGTCCTTCTGTACCTGGCCGGGAACAATAATAAGATCTCCCTTCCTGAAGGTCTTTGGCTTGAGCTTACTCATCAAAAGTTCAACATCAGAAATGGATACATTATGGAAGAGGTCGAAATAAGAGATCATCACTATTTAATTTTCGTGTCTCTTATATTAATTCTTTGAGACGGGTAGACCAAGAATAAATTCTGTGAGGTTGGCATCATTGGGAAGATTTAATTTTTTACGCAAGCGATAGCGGCTACCTTCTACGCCGCGAACAGAGATGTTGAGTAATGGAGCAATTTCCTTTGTACTTAAATTCATGCGGAGGTATGCGCACAGTTTAAAATCACTAGCGCTTAACTGAGGAAAATGATCGCGTAATTGTTTTAAAAAATCTACGTGAACCTGATCAAAGTGATGGGCGAAATGCTCCCAGTCTTCATCCAGTTTGACATCAAAATTGAGTAGATTGAGCAAGTGCTGGATTTCCTTGTTGACTGCTGCATCTTTATTTTTTTTGCGTATCTGATTCAGAGATTCCTGTACGGTCAAAAGAATTTCAGCTTTTTGTACAAGATGGAGTGTTGTAGTCGCCAGCTCCTGATTTTTATATTTTATCTCTACTTCTAATTTTTCATTTTGAATTTCTGATAGAGCAGCTTTTGATTGTTCAACAGCACGGATGTGTTGTGCTTCTTTTTCCAGATGCGACAATGTCAGCAGTGTTTTCTCGGATTCAAATTTTTTCTTTTGGCGTAGAATTAATCCGGCAAACAAACTAATAAATCCGATGCCATAAAATGCTAGTGCAGTTTTAGTTTTATACCAGGGAGGCCTAATTATAAAAGAGTAAGTAATAAAATCACTTTCTATTCCGTCTTTGATTTTAGCCTGCACGAAGAATTTGTAGAGGCCGGGGCTTAAATTGGTCAAATCTCGCCGTGTTTCTGAACTCCACTGAGACCATTTCTTTTCAAGTCCTTCCAACTTTGTCCTGTACTGAATCAGATTGGGTGTCTTAAACTCTGTTGCGGAGTAAGAAAAGCTAAGATTATTCAGATAGGGGTCTAAAGAGGCAACAGCGTCTTTGGATCTCTCACTTTTAGCATATCCTCCGAATAAAAGTGAATCCTGGGTTCCGATAGCTCGAATTCCATTAAACACAAGGTGAAGTGTGGTGTCACCGGATGATTCCGGATGATTGTTATAAAGGATAAATCCTTCTTCAGCTCCAAAGAGCACATAATCCTGATCAATAGGATATATCATTTCAAAACCTCCAACTAATTTTCCCTGCAGCTCAGGAAATATTTTTTTGATAGCCTCTTTACGTAAACCAAAATCATTTATTTCCAAAAGACCAACTTCCTGATCTGTTACATACCAGATATTACCCGCAGCATCCTCCTTCATTAATTTGACACGATGATCAGCTCCTATCATTTGATTAAAGGAAGAATCGGGCTCGAAGTGATTGGTGTTTTTATCAAAAAAGTAAACTCCTTTCTCTGTCCCAAAAACAGCCCTACCTGTTATTTGAAATACATAATTATTGAGATTGGTAGGAAGTCCCGATGACTGATCATAAAACGTTATAACCGGATCGTATTTTTTTTCTGCTGACCAATCCACTTTATACAAACCTCTGTAAGGATGAGATATCCACACGCTGCCATCGGCATCCCTGACCATGATGCGGCATGATTCATGAATGCCATTGATCCTTCCATCAAATGTCCACTGACCGTTTTTTTTCTGATACAATACCAGGCCGGTGTAGGTGCCTCCTATCATATAATCATCCGAAAGCACTACATAGGTCCAACTGCCTTGTTCTGTTGAAATTTTTTCTGCCTTTCCATTCGCAATTTTATAGGCTCCTTCATGGTGTCCCATCATCAGATCATCTCCAATTTGAGACAAACTCCAAACCTGACCTTCGGCATTTGCTACTCGTTTGAAATAGGGGAGGAGTTCAGGATTATAATACGGTTGCCATGGAACTACATACGCTCCGTTGGAAACTCCGAGATACAATTGATTGTCATAGACAGAAGCGGCATAAGCTGTCGCCTGCAATTCGTTGTCGGGATAGATAGTTGTGAACTTTGAATCCAGGACAACACAATCGATACCATTATCCAGGCCTAGCCAAAGGTTACCGGCTTTGTCGCAAAAGGTGTTGAGGATATTGTTGTTTTGAAGACCATCCTTTTTATTCAGATGGCGATAGACTCTTTTTTGGTCCATCACAATCAAACCATCCAAAGAAGTACCTAAGGCAATCTGTCCATCTTTCAGAGGAGTTGCGCTATAAATTCTTTTCTCCATCAGAATCTGATCAATAGAAGTCAACCATCGATTGGATTGGTGACCAGTGAGATAAAAAAGTCCATGCTTTAATGTGCTATAGATACTTGTATCACCATTCCAGGGAAAAATGCCTGTGATCGCACTTTGTAAGGTTGCTATTTGTAGCCAGGGCTTGAACGATTTGTCCTCATATTTCAGCAATGATGAGTATTCCTGTTGTAGTAGAAGGCCTGCCGGGGTGGCCAACAGGGCATCGAGATGACCATCGAAATTAAAAGACCTGAAGCTAGTCCCATTGAATTCGAAAACAGACTTATTGGTCCTGAAATAGATATTCTTTTCATAAAAAACGATGTCCCACACATCTTCAAAATTCCGTTGCTCTTCGGGAAGCAGATTTGTAAGGGATGTATAAGTCAGTTCACCTTTGGCATCTGAAGTGAAATATCCCAATTCCCCTTGCGCACCGGCGTAGATCCGGTTTATTCCATCAAAGGTTATGGATCTAACTATCGTGTGGTTGGATACCGGAAAAGTAAACCAAGAGGTTCCATCAAAACGGAGGAGGCCTTCATTATTGGCCCAGTACATCAGGTTATTATTATCCTGGGTAGCATCCCAATTCTGTGTGCCGGCACTATAGATTTTCCTCGAGTAATTCCAGATAGGTGGTGTTCCTAAATTCACACCCTGGGATACCACAGTTGACTGAAGCAGAATTGCAAAAAATAGGAACAAAGCGAAAACTTTAAGCGGATACTTCAGACAAGCCAAAGGGGGGTATAAAATTGATCCGTCGTATCCGAAGAAATTCATTACTGCCTTATTTTATTAGTGTTTGAGGTAGGCTGTCGTAGTGTTGTTGTAGTAATATATTTATGACTGTGAAGTCGAAATGTAATATAAAATTATTCATTGCCACCATAAAACCTCATATTTGATGGCTTTTAAGCAAAAGGGGAAAATTAAATTCTTTCAGATTAAAAAATCAAATTGAATATGAATAGATTGCTACTAACCTTACTTCATTTCTTACTTGTCGTAGTCGCTTTGCGCGCGCAGACCACCATCCTCGACTTTGAGACAGTGGAGACTACCACAACCTTTCAATACTTTGGCAGCACCATCGATGGCAGCCTAAATGCAGTAGTGCCCAACCCCGATGCGACCGGGATCAACACGAGTGCCAACGTGGCTAATTTCGTCAAACCGGCTGTAGCCGAGGTGTGGGCAGGAGCCTTTTCGAACCCTAATCCGGTAGCTTTGGTAGACCTTGCGACTAACAATCGGATTTCGGTCAATGTATATATGGACCATATCGGTTCATTAAGTCTCAAATTGGAACAATCCACTACAGGTGGTGACAATTGGGTCATTACAGTACCCAATACAAAGGTCAACGAATGGGAAACGCTGGTATTTGATGCCGCCATCCCTTCCACAGAAGCTCCGAATACACCAGCTTCAGGTCATGTATATCAAAGAGTTGTATTGTTCTTTGATTTTGGGACAGCAGGTACGGGAACGGATCAAGTCTATTATTTTGATGATATCCTAACCTTGCCACCACCTCAGTTCACAACCATTCTGGATTTTGAAACCGTGGAAACCAGTACCGCATTTCAATATTTCGGTAGTGCGCTGGATGGCACATTTACAACTATTGTTGCCAACCCAAATCCATCGGGTGTTAATACCAGCAGCTTTGTCACAGAATATATCAAACCGGGTGTATCCGAAGTGTGGGCCGGAGCCTTTTCGAACCCTAATCCGGTAGCCTTGATAGACCTTACTACTAACAATCGAATTTCGGTCAATGTATATATGGACCATATAGGTTCTTTAAGTCTCAAATTGGAGCAATCCACTACCGGAGGTGACAATTGGGTCATTACAGTACCCAATACAAAGGTCAACGAATGGGAAACGCTGGTATTTGATGCCGCCATCCCTTCTATTGAAGCTCCGAATACTTCAGCTTCGGGGCAAGTATATCAAAGAGTTGTATTGTTCTTTGATTTTGGAACAGCCGGCACAGGAACGGATCAAGTCTATTATTTTGATGATATCCTTACCTTGGCACCACCACCTCAGATCACCACCATTCTCGATTTTGAAACTGTGGAAACCAGTACCGGATTTCAATATTTCGGTAGTGCGCTGGATGGCACATTTACTACCATTGTTGCCAACCCAAATCCGGCAGGTGATAATACCAGCAGCTTTGTCGCTGAATATATCAAGCCTGGTGTAGCCGAAGTATGGGCAGGCGCTTTTAGTAATCCAAATCCAACCACTCCTATCACGCTGGACGCAGGGAGCGAACTTTGTATCAAGGTCCTGATGGACCACATTGGTAGTCTTGCCCTCAAGTTAGAGGGAGGTACCAGTGGCCAGCCAAATTGGGTTACCCAGGTTGCCAATACAAGAGTCAATGAATGGGAAGAAATTTGTTTTGATCCTACAGCCCCTTCAATCGAAGGTCCTTTCGAAGCTGCTTCCGGCACGTACGAAAGGGTAGTACTCTTCTTTGATTTCGGTACAGCGGGTACAGGTACTGATGTTACATATCATTTCGATGACCTGGTAGTAAAGAGTACTGGTGCTCCTGAAGTACGAACTGTCAACTTTCGTGTAGACATGAATAACTATTCTGGAAACTTTGACCAGGTATATGTCAGCGGTTCGTTTAATAATTGGTCCGGTGATGCCAACCCACTTTCAGATGCTGATTTCGATGGTATCTGGGAAGGAACTATTGAAGTTATTAATGGTGCCTATGAGTATAAATTCACACTGGATAATTGGGCTGCTCAGGAACAATTTGAAGGCTTTGAAGAATGCACTAAACGTGATCCTTCAGGTCAATTTGTCAATAGACTATTGCTCGTAAGCGGAGATACTGATGTACCTGAATTTTGCTTCAACAGTTGTTATGCATGCGGCGAAGAAGTAAGCATCACATTCCGATTAGGTATGGGTAGCGTCACCCCAAGTCCTGATGGAATTTGGTTAGCCGGCGGTGGCAACTTTGATGTCCCCGGTGGTAAATTCCAAATGTCAGATGATGATTTGGACGGGATCTATGAAATCACAGTTCCTCGTGCGCGCGGCTTCAGTTCGTATTACACCTTTACTAATGGTAATTGTCCTGACTACAGCTGTAAAGAAGATTTGACTGGATTGCCATGTGGAGATCCTAACAATTTTAATGATCGCTTTTTACCTGCAGTTCAAGAAAACACGGAAGTAGCTACCTGCTTTGGAACCTGCTTTACCAATGCTGAATGCACTACAGGTGGTGAAACACTTGTGAGTGATGAATTTATATTCACGCTGGCAGGGAATCCATCTCCTGGAGGAATTAGTTATCTCACTTTTGGTGATCACGTAAGATTAGAAAAATCAATAACTATTACTAATACTTTAGGTCAGGTTGTTGATCAGATCAGGTTAGGAGAATTTATCCAAACCTATACGCTGCAGACTCAATACCTGACTACAGGGATTTACTTTATCACTGTGAGAGCAGGTGATAAATATTACACACGGAAATTAGTGATGTGAAATACATGATGTTTTCGCCAGCAGCATACGTTGCTTGCTGCTGGCGATTCATCCTGCTCTGTAATTATCTCCTCCGCTTTAGATCTATCCAAATCATTAGGAATGTCATGAATCTCAACATGCGTAAGTACCTCGTTTTATTAAATCTATTTTTCTTTTTCACTTTGCAGGCCCAGTACCAGGTAAATGGCCGGGTAACTATGTTGCCTGATAACAGTCCCGCGATTGGAGCTGTAGTCAGTGTGAAAGGGACTACACTTGGAACAGTCACGGATTTCGATGGAAAATATTCTATCGATGTGCCAACTGAAAAATCAATCCTGGTGATCAATTATACCGGCTATGCCACTCAGGAATTTGAAGTCGGAAGCCGTTCAACTATTGATGCATCGCTGAAGGAAACTGTATCCCAATTGGATGAAGTTATTGTCACCGGATATGGTGTGCAAAAACGATCCAATATCAGTGGAAGTGTTGCAACTGTCAGCGCAGAGGATATTGCTGAGCAACCGATACTCCGTGTTGAGCAGGCATTACAAGGCAGGACTGCTGGTGTAAATGTTGCACAGGTCTCGGGTTCGCCGGGCAGTGCATTGACAGTTAGGATTCGTGGAGTAGGAACGATCAATAACAGTGATCCACTTTATATTGTAGACGGCATGCCTGTAGAAGGTCTTGATTATCTCAATCCTAATGATATTGAATCAGTCAACGTACTAAAGGATGCTGCTTCTTCTGCCATCTATGGTTCACGGGGTGCTAATGGAGTTGTCCTGATCACTACGAAAGGCGGAAAACGAAATCAGGAAGGTAGTGTAAGCTATGATGCTTATTACGGTGTTCAGCGTGCTGCCCGATTACTTGATTTGTTGAATGCAAGAGAATATGCAACGCTTCAGAATGAAGCTTATGTGGCTGCAGGCAAAACTCCACTTGCTGAATTTGCTAATCCTGATGCATTGGGTGTAGGAACTGATTGGCAGGAAGCAATTTTTACGGATGCACCGATTAGTAGTCATCAACTGACAATTGCAGGAGGTGGAGAAAAATCTTCTTTTACGCTTAGCGGAAATTATTTTTCCCAGGATGGTATTATAGGCGGAGATAAAGCCAATTTTCAACGTGCTACGATACGACTCAATGGAAATCATGATCTCAAGAAATGGCTGACGATTGGAAATAATCTTGGCTTCACATGGTTTGAGCGGGATGCGATTGGTGAGAACAGTCAGTATAATTCACCGGTTGTACGCGCTTTAAATATGGATCCGGTAACGCCTATCCGTAAGGCAGATGGCACTTATGCTTATTCTAATTACGCAGACACTGATATTGCGAATCCTGTCAATGCAATTGATCAGACACACAATACATGGAGAAGTAATCGCTTTGTTGGGGGTGTTTATGGAGAAGTAAAACTTGGCAATAAATTTTCCTTCAGGACGACGGCCAGTATGGATATAACTTTTGCGCTACAGCGTATTTTCTATCCAAAATTTGATCTTAGCAGCATACCAGAAATAAGTGAAGCTCCAGCGGCAGAAAAAAGTGTGACTAACAGTGTCAATGTGGGAAACAACACCTGGAGAAATCTTCAACTCGAAAATGTACTGACCTATCAGAATACTTTCAACGAGCTACACGAACTAACGCTCATCGGAGGAACCACAGCGCTGGACAATCGTTATGATGGAAGCGGAGGCGCGAACACAAATCTGCCCTCCAATGATCCTGATGATGCTTACATCGGCAATACAATTGATCCGATTGCATCTCAGAGTGCATGGCAGACAGCTAATGAATCATCATTACTATCCTATTTTGGAAAAGCAAACTATGCGTTTGATGACCGGTATTTATTTTCAGCAACGTTCAGAGCTGATGGTTCTTCCCGTTTTGGAAAAAATAATCGCTACGGTTATTTTCCATCGTTCTCTGCCGGCTGGATTATTAGTCATGAGGATTTTTGGACTTCAGAGAAAATTGATTTTGTCAAACTGCGTGCCAGTTGGGGACAAAATGGAAATGATCGTATAGGTGATTACAGTTTTACGACTGTAGTTTCCAGCGGACAGAATTATGCATTTGGTCCGAATGAAACCATTACGAATGGTAGTGTAGCACTTAATGCTGCTAACCCTGATCTTAAATGGGAAACGAGCACACAAACTGACATCGGGCTTGACGTAGAATTGATGGAAGGGCGGATCAATTTCACTACTGATTATTATATCAAGAAGACAACTGACATGTTGTATGCAGCTCCGATACCTTTGGTAGGTGGTACTGCTGCACCTATACAAAATATAGCTACGGCTGAGAATATGGGTTTTGAGTTTGCCTTAGGTTACCGGAATATTGATCATGCATTACGGTATTACTTTGGAGGTAATATTGCTTTTATTAAAAGTGAAGTCACCGGGTTAGGTGTCGGCGGAGAGCCTGTGTTTTCAGGCTATGTCCAGGCCGCCAATACAAATGCTGCCAAAACAGATGTAGGTCATCCGTTAGCCTCTTTCTTTGGTTATGTGACCGATGGAATTTTCCAGACACAGGATGAAGTGGAAGCTGCAGCTTTTCAAAGTAACGAAACCGCACCCGGTGATATTCGTTTTAAAGATTTAGATGGCAATGGTGTGATCGATGTTAATGATCAAACTTATATTGGTAATCCAACGCCAAAAATTACCTATGGTATCAATGGAGACGTGGAATGGAAGGGTATTGAGTTGAATATCTTTTTACAGGGCACGAGTGGAAATGATATTTTCAATAACACTGTGCGTTATGACTTTATCTATGTCAACAGACCGGCTTCAGTATTGGAAAGATGGACAGGTCCCGGAACATCTAATGATGAACCTCGAGTAAACCTCAGTGATCCTAATCAGAATGCCAGAGTCTCTGATCGTTTCGTTGAAGATGGATCTTATCTGCGATTAAAAACAATTCAACTTGGATATAATCTTCCGAAGGCATGGTTACAGAAAGTAGGTTTTGAGAAATTTAAAATCTATGTGTCCGGACACAACATGCTAACCTTCACGAAATACGAAGGGCTTGATCCGGAAATCGGAAGTGTTGGTGGAAGTCTTGAATTGGGAATTGATCGTGGTTTTTATCCACAAGCCCGCACAGTGATGGGTGGATTAAGTGTTACCTTTTAATTAAAAGAAAAACGAATCATGAAGACAAAATATATATTTCTGCTTCTCATTTCGCTGATTGGAGTTTCCTGTGAAAAGGATTTTTTGGATAAAGCTCCAATAGTTGGAACTACAGAAGAAAATTTTTATCGTACGGAAGCTGATGCGATAGCGGCTGTAAATGCTGCTTATGCTTCATTGCAATTTCAAATATCTCCTGCCGGACATTTTAGATGGTTTTGGGGAGACATCATGTCGGATGACTCTGAGAAGGGTGGATCAGGTGATAATGATGTGAATGATCTGCTTCAGCTGGAGACATTCAAAGGACTATCCAATACAGACTTACTTGAATCTGAGTGGGGTGCTGATTACGAAGGAATCTATAGAGCTAATGTAGTGCTTGAGAAGGTGCCGGCTATTGAAATGGATGAAGATCTTAAAGCGCGCATATTAGGAGAAGCAAAATATATTCGTGCCTGGAATTTTTATAATCTCGTCACGATGTTTGGTGGTGTACCGTTGGCAGATCATGTGCTTGCTCCTTCGGAATATAAAATGCCACGTGCTACTGCTGATGAAGTATGGAATTTAATAGAGTCTGATCTGCAACAAGCTGCTGCTGATCTTTGGAAAAGAAGTGAGTATCCATCTTCCGATCTTGGACGTATCACTGTTGGAGCTGCCCAGGCATTACTAGTCAAAACATATCTATGGAGACAAAAATGGGCAGAAGCCAAATCTACTGCCGCGGCAATCATTCAATCCGGTGAATATCAGCTTGTTGCTGATTATGCTGATATCTTTCCATTATATGGTGAGAATAATGAGGAATCCATTTTTGAAATACAATACATGAATGCTTCAGGTGGTAATTGGGGAAAAAATAATGCGAACGAAGGAAGCTTTACAAATGTCTTTACAAGAGCCCGTGGACAATTTGCAGGATATGGATTTAATATTCCAACACAGGATTTTGTAGATGAATTTTTTGCTGAAGGTTTTGAAGATCCAAGATTAAAATCAACTGTCTTCAGAGAAGGTGAGGAAATGGGTGATCGCGGAACGTTTACAATTGATGCAACAGGTGGAGTGCCTTATTTGTATTACCCTAAAAAGTATTTTAATCCAAAAACAGAAGATGCTCCCTTTGGTGATCCAAATCCGAATGGAGGATCAAATGATCGTGTGATCAGATATGCAGATGTATTACTTATGCATGCGGAGGCTGCCTTTCACACCGGCGACGAAAATGCTGCACGTACCTCTTTAAACGAGGTAAGGAACCGTGTTCAGATCCCGGAAATCACAGCTAGTGGGAATACTTTACTTGATGCCATTATCCGTGAGCGTCGGATTGAATTGGGACTTGAGGCTCATCGATTTTTTGATCTTGTGCGTACAGGCAGAGCAGCGGAAGAATTGGGTCCACTTGGATTTATGACGGGTGTACATGAATTATTTCCAATTCCTGTTTCTCAAATTCAGGCAACGAATGGTGCATTGGTACAGAACCCAGGGTATTAGGAGTTACGATTTACGAGTGACGAATTAGGAAGTAAAAGCTTTTGATGCCAGATAATAGATGCCAGATACCAGATACCAGATGCAGACTCATGATGCATAACGAATCAATTTTTCAGCTCTGCTGAAAAATTGCACAACTCACAACTCACAACTCACAACTCACAACTCACAACTCACACTTCGACTCCGCTCAGTGCAAGCAACTTATACTTCGACTCCGCTCAGTGCAAGCACTTATACTTCGGCTCAGTGCAAGCAAATCACTAATTGAAATAAATAAAAAAGACAATGATCAATAAAATATTCTTCTTTACGATGATCTCGATGATCATGATAGCTTGTGAGCCGGATCGGGATGATGAATTTCAGCTGGGACCTGGTCCCGATGTACCACAGATGAGTGTGCAATTTTTGCAGGGTGATTCTAACAGAGTTGTAGTGCAGGATTTGACACCTGGGAGTTTTCAAAGGCTTTGGGACTTGCCCGGAGCAACTCCGAAGACATCAGGTGCAGTGGTGGATACGATTCTATATACGGATGAGGGTGAGTATACAATAACTTTATTTGTTTCGAGAGCAGGTGGTAGTGGTACTACATCTATTTCGCAGAAAATTACTATTCTAAAGGATGCACCGTTACCCTGTACACCTAAATTAGAATTACTAACAGGTGGTTGTGGTGCGAATGGTAAGTGTTGGTCTTTTACAACTGCGGGTGGGGCTGTTAAAGTTGGACCAACCAATGGAGATTTTTCCTGGTATACATCACCAGAAGGTGGATTACAGGATGTGCAGTATGATGATAAATTTTGTTTTTATTTCCTGGGATCAGGATTTCTGAATAATAATAACGGACAAAGTGTCAATCCATGGAATGGCTATATGCCGGAGAATTACAATCCAGGACTGAGTGAATTTACTTTTCTGGAGGGAACAGGTACTGAGGGTCGCGATCAGATTATTCTGGAGGATGATCAATTTATGGGCGTATGGGATATGAATAATGTAATGGACGTGATGAATCTGACAGAAAGTGAATTAGTAGTTCGTGCCAGAATACGTGCACAGGATGGAACGCCTGCTGCAGAGGGTTGGTTTGAATTAACATTTGTGGCTCTATAACATGCACAAACCAGGAATAGCGATGAAAAAACATTTAAGTATTATTCTGCTTTCTGCGTGGGGCTTGCTTGCCGTAGTTGCATGGTCTGCCGCTACATGTATCACTGCAACTCATGAGGACAAAAAACTTGTATGGGCAGATGAATTTGATGAAAACGGATTACCGGATCCTGCAAAATGGGGATATGATATTGGAGATGGATGTCCACAGAATTGTGGTTGGGGAAACAATGAATTGCAATATTATACTGCTGACAATAAAGAAAATGCTCGTATAGAAAATGGTCATCTGATCATTGAAGCACATAAAGAACCAATAGGAACTAAAGAATATTCGTCAGCCCGAATGGTAAGTAAGAATAAGGGTGACTGGACCTATGGAAGAATGGTAATCCGTGCTAAACTGCCTCAGGGTAAAGGAGTATGGCCTGCAATATGGATGCTACCTACAGACTGGGCTTACGGTGCATGGCCGGCGAGTGGAGAAATTGATATCATGGAATTTGTAGGATATATGCCGGATAGTTTATTTGGCACGGTACATACCACTAACTATAATCACGTAAACGGAACGCAAGTGTCAAAATCATTATACTCAAACACATTGAGTTCTGAATTTCATCAATATGCAATTGAATGGGATGCAAAAAAAATTGATTTTTATTTTGACGGCTCGAAATATCTGACGTTCACTAATCGTAAGGAAGGTAGTGCAGGATGGCCTTTTGACCGTGACTTTCATATGGTGCTGAATATGGC
>JALYSC010000001.1:16820-23577 GCA_030855005.1 Bacteroidota bacterium
GATGATGCTATCTGGCCGCAGCGGATGGAAGTGGATTATGTGAGGGTGTACCAGTAGGAAGAAGGGATCACAGGATCAAGGGATCACAGGATCAAGGGAGTTGTGGTGAGTTTGTCGAATCCATACCGGAAGCCGGACTCACGATTTGGGAAAATGGAACACTGAATAAACCAACGCGGTCCCTTAGCTTGTCGAAGGGGAGCTACGGCGGCAACCGAAAAAATATTTTGAGTAGAGGATTTTTCCCTTCGACAAGCTTCAGGGACCGCCCTTCGACAAGCTCAGGGAGGTAAAATGTGAGTTTGGCTTTGGTGGAAGATTTCGAATTGTGAAGTGTGGATGGTTGGGTATTGAATTTATTAATGCAAAAAATAAAAAGATCAGGAATGATAAATCGTATGTCTGAATTGTCGGTTAGAAATTTTTTCACTGTTGTAGCTGTGTGTGCTGTGGCAGTGCTACTTGTGCAGTGTAAAGATGATAATGATGGGTCGGGCCCGTTGCTGGATCTTCCGCAGATCAGTGTTGAGGATGTGACTGTGCAGGAAGGTGATCAGGATCAGGTGATAGAGTTGCAGGTGAATCTGACTGGTGATAATACCACCAATGCGATTGTATCATTTGCAGCGGTGCCTGGTACTGCGGAGTCACCTGATGATTATAAAGTATTGACGAGCGGCAAATTGCAATTTGCTCCGGGAGAAACGCAAAAAACTATTGAAGTCAGAATTACTTCGGATGAAGGAAAGGAGCCGGTTGAGAGTTTTCAACTGAAGTTTTACGGTCCATTGAATGTGGGATTGGTAAAGGATAATATTATTATCACTATTGAAGATGATGATGACAATGTCGCCGGATTGGCGATTCCATCTGGTGGTGCTACTTCTCCTGAACAGTATCCCGGATACAACCTGATATGGCGTGATGAGTTTGTTGGTGATGTGCTGAATACTGTAGATTGGACTTATGAAATCGGTAATGGTTGTCCTAACAATTGCGGATGGGGTAATAATGAACTGGAATATTACAGGCAGGAGAATACATCCATTGTCAATGGACATCTGGTCATCACTGCGAAAAAACAAAACTTTGCCGGACATGATTACACATCTTCTCGTTTGATTACAAAAGGAAAACAGCAATTTAAATTTGGACGAATTGATATTCGTGCCGCACTTCCGGAAGGAAAAGGTATATGGCCTGCGTTATGGATGCTGGGATCCAATATTGATGCAGTGGGATGGCCTTCTTGTGGCGAAATCGACATCATGGAGATGACGGGAGATGTACCCAATCGCGTAGTTGGTACAGTCCACTACGGCACTAATCTTGCACAACACCAATACAACAGTGTTTCCAAATTTGTTAGTAGTGGTGATAGCTACCAGGAAAAATTCCATGTGTATTCAATCAACTGGGAGAATAACCTGATTGAATTTTTAGTAGATGATGTAGTCTATCATACGATCACACCAGCTGACCTCAATGGCCAGCCGTATCCTTTTAATAAATTCTTCTTCTTCACCATGAACCTCGCTGTCGGAGGAGCGTGGCCTGGCAATCCTGATAGCTCAACTAAATTTCCACAATACTTAATCGTGGATTATATCCGCGTCTTTCAAAAGTAAAAATCGATGTTGCTAAAATGGGATGGATTATTTACTCATTCCTTGTTCTTTCCACACTTTTAATACCATGATAAGGCTATCACTGAGTGGTTCCTTCTTCATTTTGAACGGCATAAATTTAGGATCATCATGCGGCAGTTGTACACGTGTAAGGATATCGTCAATATTGTCATGCACTGCAGAGTATGTGCTCAGTTGCTTTTTCTTTCCTGTCTCTGGAAAATGACAAGGAGTGCAATGTTGTACCAAAATTGGTGATATATCTTTCGAATAACCGTATGCAGGAGTGTCAATTTTTTTTCCTGCAAGATTTTTCGAACTGGTGCAAAAAGTAAAGAGCATACATCCTGAGAAGAAAATCAGGAAGGAGAATTTTTTCATGTTATTATAGTTTGTTTCGTACTTCCATTAATGCAAATCCCAGGAGATTGAGTCCTTTCCATTTATACACATCCAGGATATTCGGATCATCTGCTGCCATACCGATACCCCAGATCGGATCTACCGGGCTTGCCTCCACAAGAATACGATTGCTTGTAGTTAGAAGAAAATTTTTGAGGTCTTGATGCTGACTAAATTTATGATAATTTCCTTCAGACACGATATCGTAAGAACTATCCTTCCAGATTTTTTCATCAAAATTTTTCACCATCCTTCCCAATGCTTTGGCTTCACCGGGCTTTTCAGAGAGAATTATTTTTTGAAAGATAATATCATCCTTAAAGAGTAATGCTTTCTGAGCCATCATCCAGTGCTCAGCAGTTTTATATAAAGTATTATTTACCAAGAAAGGACTTTCATACCACTGACTAAAACAGGAACGGTCAATCACAGTGGGATCCTTCTGAGTGTGTCCCCAGAAATAGATATACTTCATTGGATCACCTGATGCTTGTTTGGTATGTAGCCATTGGATGGAATAGATTTTCTCCTTCATACTCCTTTTCCCAGGTGTTTACCTATTCTGGTCTGATAATAAAACCAGGTGCCTCTCCATCCCATAATACATGCCCAGACCCCGGCAATTCCGCTAAAAGTCAGAAAGACATGATCACCTAACTCATATTTACCGATCGGTAATAGGATATTGATGACAATACTGGAGATGATAATAAACAGCCCCAGAACCCAGCAACCTTTTGCGATGGCCCAGAAAGCGGTGAGTATGAATGCCCACCAGTTCCATTTGCCTTTGTACTTCCCATTGGATTCCATGATTTTTTGGAATTCCTCGCGGTAATAGGGGTTGCGTGTGATCTGATCGATTTGGATGTCTGGAATGGTCATTACGGAAAAGTTAAAAATAATTTGAGGAGGAGAGATGTCATGAAATTTCGAATAAAGTCAGCGACATTCTTAATTTCGTCCTGACAAAGTACCGACTCCGTAGCTCAGCTGGTAGAGCAGATGACTCTTAATCATCGGGTCGCAGGTTCGAGCCCTGCCGGGGTCACATTTTTATCTGCTTATTGCCATTAGCCGTTAGCAATTTATAGCAGCACTTAATCCAATGCTAAATCCATCTGAATTATGAAAACACTTCTCTTAATCTCTTTCCTGACAATCAGCATGCAGGTAATGGCACAGAACCAGGCCGAGACATATATTAAAGAAGCGCAGACTTACCTGGCAGCAAAGGACTACAAGCAGGCACAAATGAGTTTACAGGATGCCATCAATGATCTCAACCTCGTATTGGGCCAGCAAATTGCTGAAGCATTGCCAAATGAAATTAATGGATTGACTGCTGAGCCCGGTGATGCCAGCAATACGGGAGGTATGAATATCATGGGTATAGGAATGGTGATTTCGAAATCTTATCGCAATGCAGGCAAAAAGGAAAATGAAGCTGATGTCCAGATTCTGGCCAATAGTCCAATGCTCGCAGCAATCAATATGTACATCAACAATCCGGCTATGGCAGGACAAGGATATAAAAGTGTGAGAGTAGGAACACGTCGGGCGATCCTCAAATCTGAAATGAATGATTTCTATATGGACAATGGAAGCAGCAAGCAAATCCGGTCATCTGAAATCCAGATTCCATTATCACAAACGCTAATCACTCTCAATCTGAAAGGTTTTGCCAGTGAAGCTGAAGAACTTGCTTTCGCAGGTAAACTTGATATTGAAAAACTAAGAGTAGCTCTTGGCGAATAGCAATTGAAATGTTGCTATTGGGCAAAAAAAATCCTCAACGTTGTCGTTGAGGATTTTTTTTTGCAACCTGGAAACTACCAGGATTTGTTACGGTTGTCGGAGCGATAACCTCCACGGTCACCACCACCTCTATTGTAGCCACTGTCATTGCCGCGTGGGCGATCGGTCTTAGGCTTAGCCTCATTGACACTGATCTCTTTGCCATCAAAAACACTGTTGTTAAGCTCATCCATTGCTTTCAGCGCTTCGTCACGGTCTGGCATTTCAACAAAGCCAAAACCACGTGATCTTCCGGAAGCATGGTCATTGATGACCTTAGCGGATGATACAGTTCCATACGAACTGAAAAGCTCTTGCAGGTCACTATCAGATACCTGGAAGCTCAAATTTGAAACATAAATATTCATTATAAAAAAATTAGTTGATAAAGAAATGCACTTTTTCCATCAAGAGAAGGACGGATTATCAACTAAACAAATGGCTAATAACGAGAACTCCAAAAGATCGAGTGGGGGTAAAGATATGGTATTCTCCCTCACAAATGGGTTTTTCCTGCGAATTGTCCCAAAAACCCTATGGTTATTGAGACTTACATTTTGACAAAACCCTTTGACCCCGTTCGGCCATCTATTAACTCATAATTGAACCAATACGTTCCTTTGGGAAGGTGACTTATTGGCAATTCTAGTCTGCCACCGGTAAAACTCGCCGATTTTTGAAAAATAATCTGTCCTACTGCATTCTGTATTTCAATGTGCTTAAATTCATTTTGAGCTTCCCTCAGTTCTGCATACAACAGATTCTTGACCGGATTAGGAAATAATTTTAGTGATGAATTATCATTTGAAACCGGTTGAACTGCAGTTGATGACTCAAGATATAATTGGGTTTGCTGTACAATGCTTTTTGCTATAAGGTCACTGCTCCAATAAAATTCGCACAAGGCTCCACCTCCTTCTTCGAAAAATTCCAATGTGATGGGATATAGATTTCCGGCTTCAAGTTCTATGGTTCCTGACCATTCAGTAGGTGGCTGAGGAATCCACGCATCGATGACTTTATCAGCACCAATCCATAGGCGAGTACCATCATCTGCCACAATATAAAATGTATATGTGCCGGTAAATAATGGCTCTATATATCCCTGCCATCTGACCAGCCAAAAATCATCTCCCAACAGATCAGCAGATGGAGAGCCTCCTTCCCAATCAAAATTAATGGTGGTATCAATCCTTATAAATTCAGGTGGCTCATTAAATGTGGGATCGAAGGCAGGACCATCATAATAATAACCGGTCAATCCTTGGCCTTTACCTAATGGATACGCATCATATAGTGCAGTGAACGATAACGTATCATCAGGTACTGTGAACGCACGTGATAATCCTGTCGAATCATCGGACCATCGATTGAAAACATAAATTGAATCTCCTTTAACTGCAGATCGTAAAACACTTATAGTTCGCGTAAGGCCGACTACACTGGCGACAGTATAATCAGACTGATATAGATCACCTTCGGCATAGATAGGCAAGCCTTCCGGAATGGTATTTAGATGGAATTGTGTTTTGAAAGGGTAAATATCTCTTGATGCAGTTTTTGAGAGCCCCTGATCATCGGTTGCTGTAAGGTGGATGCTGTACCAGACATCATCAGATGTTTCTCCCGCAACTGGAATTAAATATTCTCCTTCTGTAATTCCTGAAGTAGGAATAAGTGCCGGGTGTGTATGCACATTGTGATGAAAATCTATTTTCCATTTCAAATTACCAGCAGGAAGTAAACCCTGATCAGGATCATTGGCTTCACCGGAAAAGAAAAGGATGTCACCGGCACGATACATTGTTCCTTCTGCTGGTGTGATGATGACAGGCTCTGGCCTTTTATCAGCAGTCACTTTTAAAACAGCAGCTAATGATGTATCGGCACCATTTAAGTTTTGCACAATGCAACGAAAGAGGCTGCCGCTATCGGACAGCATCGCGTTTGTGAAAATATAGAATGATGTGTCTGCTCCCGGAATATCAACGCCATCTTTTTGCCACTGATAAAAAAGAGGTTGCTCTCCTGAAGCGGCGATGAAGAAGCGGGCGTCTTCACCTTCTGAAATTAAAATTGATTGAGGATTGACTGAAACGAAAGGAGCGTTTGAACCGGAGTAAAAAATTTGCCATAGTGTACCATCATTAGATGCAGTATTATCCTGCTCTGAGCCTCCTCCGAGTCCCGCACGGGCCAGATAGTACATACTGCCGTCAGTTGCCGTCAACAAATTGAGGGGTCGGTTAATTTCTGTTGCAAAAACTGCAGCAATACCGGGTACGTTAGGATCCATAAACTTGACATAACCGTCACAATAATCTGCGAAGAAAAATTTACCTGCATAGATGGCCGGAAATAAATTGATGTCCGGATTATAAAATGCAGCACCTACAGCAGCGCATCCATCATTGTGATTATAAGAGAATACAGGATCCTTATAATTAGGTGGTGGAGTTTGACCATTGATCGGGCCTTCAATGATTGGCCATCCATAATTCATACCCGGTAAGATTTCATTTACTTCTTCCCATGTTGAAGCACCAACCTCTGTTGCGAAAATGCGGCCTGTTCCTCGTTGTATCGACATAGAAAATGAATTGCGAAATCCTAGTGCATAAATGGCGCGGTAGATACCATTGGCTGTGTTATAAAAAGGATTGTCTGACGGAATCGAGCCATCCGGGTTGATACGAATTACTTTTCCTAAAAGGGAATTCATGTTCTGCGCTTTGGGTCCGTCTGCGCCCTCTCCTATGGAAACGTATAATTTTTCGTCAGGGCCAAAAGCCATGGATCCTGCATTATGAATGGTGCCAAGTAATGGATCAATATTGACTAACACCAATTCGCTCCCGGGTACCACGTAATTGCCATCGGCAGTGAACCGACTGATGCGATTATGGTCTTCATCTTTGACTGTATAGTAG
>JALYSC010000188.1 GCA_030855005.1 Bacteroidota bacterium
GAGTTTTTACTTCTTTTACAACCTGTAGTTTATTACCACCGGCTGATTTCAGGAAGATGTCAAACTCAGTTTTCTCTACTGGAGCTGCTGCATCACCTCCTCCGGCTGAAGGAGCTGCTATTGCTACTGCTGCTGCTGCTGGCTCGATTCCGTAGTCGGATTTCAAAATGTTTGCAAGTTCGCTTACCTCTTTCACAGAGAGATTGACTAATTGCTCGGCTATTGCTTTAACGTCTGCCATGTTTTTTGTTTTTTTTAGTAAGTGTCAAAATGAATTTATAAATGGAAAAACTTGGAAGCCTTATTGAGAGGCTCTCTCTTCTAGTGTTTTCACGAGGCCTGCAATCGTCTGACCTCCGGAAAGGAGAGCAGAGATAACATTCTTCGCAGGTGACTGAAGTAGCATGAGTACATCACCGATGAGTTCATTCTTGGATTTCAATGATATCAGAGCTTCGAGGCTCTCTTCTCCGAAATACACATCAGTATCGATGTAAGCAGCCTTGAGAGCTGGTTTCTTACCGTCTTTACGGAATTCCTTGATGAGTTTTGCAGGCGCACTTGCAGTGTCGGTCAGCATGATTGCAGTTGGACCTGCAAGTGCTTTATACACTGGTGCAAACTTCCGCTCCTCACCGAGGCTCTCCATGGCTTTCTGTGCCAGAGAGTTTTTTACCACAGTCATCTCGATACCTTGCTGAAAGCAAAGGCGACGAAGTTTATTGACTTGCTCAACGGTCATCGCTGAAGCATCGGTAAAGTAGATATATGAATTGTTGTCGAATTTCTCCCGCAACTTTTCTATGACTTGATCTTTTTCTTTTTTGTTCATCGCAATTAATGTTTAGATGATCTGCACTTTTAGGTTAGTGATAGCTTAGACGACTTTAGGATCTACATTGATACCCGGGCTCATCGTCGATGCAACGGAAATCGTTCTCATATATATTCCTTTCGCGCTGCTTGGCTTCATCCGCTGGATAGTGTGTAGCAGTTCAAGTGCGTTTTCCTGAAGTTTGTCAGCTGTAAATGATACGCGGCCAACAGGTGAGTGGATGATTCCGAATTTATCAACCCGAAAGGCGATTTTACCACCTTTCACGTCAGCTACAGCACCTGCGATATCCATGGTGACAGTACCGGATTTAGGATTCGGCATCAATCCTCTAGGCCCGAGGATACGACCTACTTTACCAACCTGTGCCATTACAGAAGGCATCGCGACAATTACGTCGATGTCAGTCCATCCTTCCTGGATCTTGGCTATGTATTCATCAAGTCCGGCGAAGTCAGCGCCGGCAGCAAGGGCTTCCTGTACCTTATCAGGTGTGCAGAGAACCAATACTTTTTTTGTTTTACCAGTACCGTGTGGGAGATTTACGGTACCACGGATCGCCTGATCCGCTTTCCTCGGATCAACACCGAGTCTGATGTGCAGGTCTACAGAAGAATCAAACTTTGTGAGGTTGACCTCTTTGACGAGTTTCATGGCCTCAGTGAGGTCATAAAGTTTGTTGGCATCTACCTTTTTAGAGGCAATAGCCATTTTTTTGCTAAGCTTAGCCATTCAAGTGTTGTTTTAAAGGTTTTGGCGTGCCGCAAATAGCGGTACTCCCTTTTAAATGAGTTACTTATATTAAGTCACCTCCAGCGTTCCGGAAGTACTGTTCAATACGGTTCTTATACCTTGGCAACAACTCCCGGAGGAGGTGTGCCGGTAACTGTAAGACCCATGCTCCGAGCTGTTCCCGCAACCATGTTGATGGCGGATTCGATCGTGAAAGCATTTAGATCCTGCATTTTGTTCTGCGCAATGACAGCAACCTGATCCCAAGTCACAGACCCAACTTTTTTACGGTTTGGTTCTGCAGATCCTGATTTAGCTTTAGATGCTTCCAGCAATTGAGCTGCTGCTGGTGCTGTCTTAAGTTCAAACTCGAAGGATTTATCCTTGTAGACGGTAATGACGACTGGTACCAATTTACCCATCAGATCCTGTGTACGCGCGTTGAAGCGTTTGCAGAATTCCATGATGTTGACACCTTTCGAACCGAGAGCAGGTCCTACTGGTGGAGCTGGATTAGCAGCGCCTCCCTTGACCTGTAATTTGATGAATGTTTCAATTTCCTTTGCCATAAAGCAGATTAAATACTATGTTGTAAAATACTGATTATTAAGATGTTTTCTCAACTTGCATAAAGTTAAGCTCGACCTCAGTACCGCGGCCGAATATCTTGACTATGACTTTTAATTTCTTCTTTTCTTCATTGATCTCTTTGATGTCTCCAACGAAATCGTTGAAAGGGCCATCAATGATTTTTACCATTTCACCCTGTATAAAGGGCTCCACCATACTTTCCACCAGGCCTTGTGATTCGTCCACTTTTCCAAGCATCCGGTTAGCTTCACTTTCCTGCATAGGAATCGGTGAAGTGCGGCCCAGAAAATGGATCACATTAGGCATATTGGAGATTCCCTGTACAATATCTGCTGAGAAACGATCCGGGTCAGCTTCCAGTAATATATAACCTGGAAGTATGTTCCGATCCAGGATCACTTTTTTTCCGTTGCGGATCTTGTATACTTTTTCAGAAGGTACCAGTACCTGGGTGACGACATTGTCCCAACCGGAACGTTTGATCTCGAGCTCAATGCGTTCTTTGATCTTTCGTTCTTTTCCCGAGATTACCCGGAGGGAATACCATCTTTTACCGTCTGACATTTTCTCCTGTATTATAAATTATAGAGAAATTCAGTCAACTGTTTACTGATAGCGTCCATGACGAGTACCACGATAGCAATGATCGCGGATCCGATCATCACAACGCGCGTGCTTGCCAACAGGTCGGCCCACGTAGGCCAGGTCACCTTATTTACCAGCTCATTGTAACTCTCACTGAGATATAACTTAATCTTTTCCATCACTTTTTTTTGACGATACTTTCACTATTCACTTTCGGTCACCTCTAAAGTAGCAGGGAGGACAGGAATTGAACCCGCAGCCTACGGTTTTGGAGACCGCCGCTCTACCAATTGAGCTACCTCCCTAACTCTGATTTACTTCCGCTAAGGAGAATAATTCTCACTGAGCTAAGGAGTAAAGCATTTTTTAAAAAAATCCTGGCAGGGTTAGTCCCTTTGGCAATCCACCTGCCAGAATCGTTAATCAGTATTTGTAATCTGGTACTAATCGAGGATTTCAGTTACCTGACCTGCACCAACTGTCCGGCCACCTTCACGGATCGCGAACCTAAGTCCTTTCTCCATAGCGATCGTGTTGATCAGTGTAGTTTCAAGTGTAACGTTATCACCTGGCATGACCATTTCAACTCCTTCCGGAAGTTTTACATCACCCGTCACGTCTGTTGTACGGAAGTAAAACTGTGGGCGGTATCCGTTGAAGAATGGGGTGTGGCGACCACCTTCATCTTTACCAAGAACGTAAACTTCGCATTTGAATTTCTTGTGAGGCTTTACTGAGTCAGGTTTGCAAATAACCATACCGCTGTGGATCTGGTCTTTTTCAATACCTCTCAATAGAAGACCTGCATTATCACCAGCTTCTCCTCTGTCAAGGATCTTCCTGAACATTTCAACACCTGTAACGGTAGATACCAATGGTTTCTCTCCTTCTTTCATCATACCGATGATCTGGATAGTTTCACCTGTATTCACAACACCACGCTCGATACGACCAGTTGCAACAGTACCACGACCTGTGATCGAGAATACGTCTTCTACCGGCATAAGGAATGGTTTGTCAATTTCACGTATCGGATCAGGAATTTGAGTATCCACTGCATCCATCAGTTCCATTATGGCTGCTTTGCCTGCTGCTTCTCCTTCAAGAGCTTTCAGGGCAGAGCCTTTGACGATAGCACTGTTGTTGCCATCGAAGCCGTACTGCTCGAGGAGTTCACGAACTTCCATTTCAACAAGCTCAAGCATTTCAGGGTCGTCTACGAGATCCACTTTATTCATGAATACAACAATCTTTGGCACACCTACCTGGCGGGCTAAGAGGATGTGTTCACGAGTCTGAGGCATAGGTCCATCAGTAGCAGCTACAACGAGAATAGCTCCGTCCATCTGGGCAGCACCTGTAACCATGTTTTTTACATAGTCAGCGTGACCAGGACAGTCAACGTGTGCATAGTGACGTTTCACCGTCTCATATTCTACGTGTGCTGTATTGATCGTAATACCTCTTTCTTTTTCTTCAGGAGCGGCATCAATTGAATCGTAACTCGCTTTTTTTGCCAATCCGAGTTCTGACAATACAGAAGTGATCGCTGCTGTCAGAGTTGTCTTTCCATGATCTACGTGACCAATAGTACCAATGTTTACATGGGGCTTGGTCCGCTGAAAGGTTTCTTTTGCCATTGATGTTATTTTTAAACTTTATTGATTAACTAAATACTGATTACTTCTTGTATGCTTTTACTAGGTTATGCTACCGAGCCAATGAAGGGAATTGAACCCTTGACCCCTTCCTTACCATGGAAGTGCTCTACCCCTGAGCTACATCGGCTGACACCGCCTTATCTCAAGCGGATAAAACAGAGCGGGCGAAGAGACTCGAACCCTCGACCCTCAGCTTGGAAGGCTGATGCTCTACCAACTGAGCTACGCCCGCAAATTAACCTTCACTATACTCTTACTCTCCCTTCCAATCAAACTCACAAAAACGGAGTGGGGGTGATAGGACTCGAACCTATTCAGTCGGAGACACCAGATTTACAGTCTGGCCCGGCTCTCCAACTCCGGCGCACCCCCCTAAGAGTATCTCTCGTTGTTCCTGTCCCGTTATAAGGATGAGCCAGTAGAGGGACTCGAACCCCCGACCAGCTGATTACAAATCAGCTGCTCTACCAACTGAGCTACACTGGCTTATGAATTTGATGTGTGTGAATTCCGTCAAAAGACAACAGAATCGTATCATCATCAGCATTCCGCATCAGCGAAATGGATATCATTAATCAAACAGGAAGTAGCGAAAGTTACATTCACCTATCAAAAATGTATAACTCTGTTATCACCATTTACACACAAATAATTGAAACTATCTATCTGTAAACCAATGAATTACATATACTTTTCCAGGGCTTTCCCCGAAAGCGAATGCAAAGATAAAATTATTCTAAGAATCTGATGCTACTTGTTAAGATATTTCTATGCACTTAACCCATTGGAATGGTGACTTTTAGACTGCAGGCGCTCTTTGTAACGGTTAAGTTGACGTTTCATATTATCAATAGCCGCGTCAGTAGAGGCTTCAAACGTTTTACTCACCTCGGTTGCAATAAGTGTATCGCCGGGGACCATCAACTTTAATTCCACAATCTTATCCTTGACCTGACCTGAATTTTCAAGTTTCAAATATACATGTGCGTCAATAATCCGGTCAAAAAACTGGTCCAGTTTGGAAGTTTTTTTCTCAATAAACGCCAATAGTTTATCATCTGCATCGAAGTGAATGGACGTCGTGTTAATCTTCATAATCTTTTGCTGTTTTATCGGTTGATATGTGACTGCCGTAGTGGCAAGGTTGTGACTATTCATGATGACCTGATTTTGGATGTGCTTTACTATAGACTTCTCTGATCCGGCTTATGGAAGCATGGGTGTAGACCTGTGTGGCAGCAAGACTGGCGTGTCCCAGGATTCCCTTGACAGCATTGAGTTCTGCGCCTTCGTCCATCAAGTGCGTGGCCATGGAGTGCCTCAGTATATGAGGACTTTTCTTATCGGCTGTTGTGACGGTTCCTAACATGTTGACTACCTTATTATGAACGTATTTTGGGTAGCAAGGTTTGCCATTATCCATCCTAATTATTTCCAGGGGCTCTGAAGGATTTAGAGGGATATCACTTACTTCCTTAAGTTCAGTTAGTATCCTTATTAATTCCTCATTTACAGGAACTTGCCTGTATTTTTTACCTTTCCCGAGGATTCGGAGTGTTCTTCTGTGGAGGTCCAGGTCATTCCATTTCAGTTGAATAAGCTCACTTCGGCGCAATCCTGCACCATATAAGAGTCCAATCATTGCCTGGTCTCTTAATGCACCAAAACTTTTATCACTTTCATTGAGAGTAATCAGGAGTTTGTTAATTGATCCGGCAGCAATTGATTTCGGAAGCCGTTCAGGGATCTTAGGCACCTGAACTTTCAACACCGGGTTAATGGACATCACACCGGTTTTGCGAAGCCATTTATAGAAATGAGATATAGACGAT
>JALYSC010000189.1:0-936 GCA_030855005.1 Bacteroidota bacterium
GCCGTTACTCTATACTACAAGCGGGAAGTTTATGGACTATTTTGGTTTGAAATCCATGGAGGACATGCCACAACTTAAAGAATTCCAGGCGACGGCTGAAGAGATTGGTGAGCCGTCTGCGCTGGAGGAAATCATTCCTTACGAGTATCCTGAAAACAGAGAAGAGCCACTAGCTACTCCGGTGGATGAATCAGAATAAGAAATCATGAGTGAGACCCTCGTTAATAAAATTGCCGAAAGTGGCCTAATCACCTTACGACCTGAGGAATGGGTCCCCACTGAAGCACCTGCATCGCTGGATCTGAAAGCATTTCTTTTCATGGAGCTGATCCTGAAGGAAAAGGATTTTCGCGAGGCCATGAAAACGCATGACTGGTCACAATACAAGGATTTACCTCTTTGCCTTTTTTGCAGCACAGATGCGATCATTCCTTATTGGGCTTATATGTTGATGGCGGCTAATGCAGCAGCACACACATCTGAAGTTTTTTTTGGCACACCTGATGAATGGATAAGCCAAAAATTATTGAATTACATTTCACATCTGGATATAACTCCTTTTAAAGATCAGCGCATCATTATTAAAGGATGTTCGGATGGTGTTGAAATAGGACCAGAAATTTATACAGCATTAACCATGAAGTTAGTGCCTGCTGTAAAATCACTAATGTTCGGCGAGCCTTGTTCAACAGTGCCTGTATTTAAGCGCCCTAAAGGAGCCTGACAAAAACACTACCTTCAACACGTGTTTACAGCGGAAACTATTGCGTCATTGTTCCCGGCGGATACGCACCGTCTTAGCGACCCTTCTGCGATTATTCAGAACGTTTGTATTGACAGTCGTAAAGCAGCGTGGCAACCGGATGCAATTTTTATTGCATTGCAAGGTTCGCGCACGGATGGTCATCAATATATCAATGATGCATGGAACCAGGG
>JALYSC010000189.1:946-6236 GCA_030855005.1 Bacteroidota bacterium
CCATCGACCCGCAACTTCTTCCAGTGGGAAATTATATCCGCGTTTCAAATGTGCTGCAGTCATTTCATTTAATAGCATCATGTTATCGTGATTTGTATGCAGGGCAGGTCATCACTGTTGTTGGCAGCAATGGAAAAACGTGGGTCAAGGAATGGCTTTACATGTTGCTGTCTAACGATCAGCAGGTATATCGAAGCCCCGGCAGTTATAACAGCCAGGTAGGGGTGCCATTATCAATTCTTAATATTCCGTTGGATTCATCATATGCCATATTGGAAGCCGGTATTTCCAATCCGGGTGAAATGGAAAAGCTGCAATCCATCATCAGGCCTGATGTAGTTGTGTTCACACATTTCGGGGATGCACATGATGAAGGATTCGATGGTGATGTCAACCAAAAGCTGAGTGAAAAACTCATCATGTGCCGTGGTGCAAAAACGATTGTATTTCCTGCTGATGAAACGCATGTTGCCAATACGATTCGTCTTTTATTTTCACATAAATCGCTTGTTTCCTGGAGCCAGCGCAATGCAGGTGATATCATTGCTACAACTGATCAGCATCAGGATTCAAGTGTTATCAATGCTCACATTAATGAAGAATCTTTTACTTACACTATTCCCTTTAGCGGAGCCATTCCTGTATCCAATAGTTTAGCATGTCTGACAACCCTTCACGCTATTGGGCTGTCAATAGAAAAATATCTCGACCATTTCAATGAGCTTCAACCTATCGATATGCGTCTCAAAGCAGAAGATGGTATCCAGGGTTGCGTGCTGATCAATGATAGTTATAGTCTTGATTTAGATTCATTACAATTTGCATTAGAAAGTCTCGATATAGCCGGGCAGCACCAACGTAAGACCCTCATCTTATCAGATCATGCACATGGTCGTCCTGGAATCTATTCAGATCTCGCGAAAATGATTTCTGGTGCAGGAATCGACAAATTAATTTGCATTGGCAGTGAAGTGCAACAATTGCAAAAATTACTGCCGGAATCAATCATCACAAGGTTGTATACAGATGTCGATGATCTCATTCGTAAAGGTGGTCTAAGTGATTTTCAAAATGAGGTGATCCTGCTGAAAGGAGCACGTCGTTTCGGGTTTGAACGCATTGCACGACGACTGAGATTAAGATCACACAGCGCGGTGCTGCATGTTGATTTTCAGGCACTGGATCATAATCTGAGATATTTCTATCGGTTGCTTCATCCGGGTGTAAAGAAAATAGCTGTGGTCAAAGCGAATGCGTACGGTGCAGGAAGTCTTGAGGTGTGCCGTTTTCTTTCCTGGCAGCATGTGGATATGCTTGCCGTAGCAGTGATCGACGAAGGAATTGAATTACGCGAAGCCGGTATTACAATGCCTGTTATCGTGCTTAATCCTGATCCGGAAAGTATGGATCTAATTTTAAACCATCATCTCGAACCGGAAATTTATAATCAGGCAATATTTCAAAAACTTTTGGATCAATGTCAGTTTGCGCAGGAGCATACTGTCATACATATAAAACTGGATACAGGTACGCACAGGCTTGGTTTTAATAGTGGTGATATTGGAGCTTTGATCCAGGCTATCAAACATCAGCCCTGGATCCGTATCGGGACAGTGTTCAGTCATTTGTCCGGCAGTGATGATCCAAAATTTGATGATTTCACTCACGATCAGGTGCGTCGCTTTGACAGCATGTATGAAGAGTTGACTAATGGGATTGGTTATAAGCCTGACAGGCATATACTAAGTACCTCCGGGGTACTTCGATTTTCAGAATACCAATTTGAAGCGATTCGGTTGGGTATTGGATTATATGGTGTAGGTATACCAGACCACCTTCAATTGATGCCGGTATTTGGATTGAAGGCACGAATCCTTCACTTGCAGCTTATTCAGCCTGGCGAATCAGTGAGCTATGGGAGAAGTTTTATTACTGACCAGCAGCGAAGAATAGCTACTGTCAATCTTGGATATGCAGATGGTCTGCCCAGAGTAGCGGGACAAGTTGGAAGTACATTTTTGATCCATGGTAAACAAGCTCCCATTGTGGGAAGAGTTTGTATGGATATGACCATGATCGATGTCAGCCATATACCTGAAGTGCGTATCGGGGATGAGGTTACTTTATTTGATAAAGATCATTCTATTGAGATCCTTGCCAAGGCCTGTGGCACCATTCCCTATGAAATCCTTACCAACCTGAATCCAAGGATAAGAAAGGTATACGAACACGGGTAATTCCTCGATTTGTTAACCATTTGTTACAAGGCCGTCAAGGAGATGAATTTTAGGTAAAATCGCCTCCCCAAAAACGTTAAGGCCGGGTATTATGGCTATTTTTGCGCCCTTCTTTACACAAACTCAATACAAACGAATATGCGATTTACCATCGTTTTGATGCTCCTCGGATTTTTATTTACTCAATACACTCAAGCCCAATCTGATCCTATTCTATTTACGATAGAAGGCCAATCCGTTCCTGCATCTGAATTTAAATACATCTACAGCAAGAATAATAGAGATGATGCAGACTTTACAGAGAAGAGCCTGCGTGAATATCTTGATCTGTATACCAAGTTTAAGGTGAAAGTACGTGAAGCGTATGCAATGCGTCTCGATACGGTTACTCAATTAAAACTTGAGCTCGATGGCTACCGCAAACAACTTGCAGAAAGTTATCTCACAGATAAAGAGATTACTGATAAACTTATCCGTGAAGCTTATGATCGCATGGCCAAGGATATACATGTAGCTCACATCATGGTTCGTACTAATCCAAATGTTGTCAATGACACCATGGCAGGGTATGAGAAAATACAGAAGATTTATAATGATCTGAAGACTGGTCTTAATTGGGATGATGCCACCAGAAGATTTTCTGAAGACAACAGCACGAAGGACATGGGAGGAGATATGGGATATATCACATCCATCCTTCCAAATGGTTTTTATTCTTTTGAAACTGCAGCATATACAACTCCTGCAGGTACGTATTCATTACCTATCCGGACCAGCATTGGATATCATATTGTCAAAGTCATAGACACCCGTGAATCACGTGGTGAGATGGATGTGGCTCATATCCTTGTACGCGTCAAATCGGATGGGAGCAATGAGAAGGAAGTAAAAACAAAAATTGAAAGTTTGTATCAGCAATTGCTTGCCAACCTGTCCTTTGAAGAAGCTGCACGTAAAAATTCTGAAGACAAGGCAACATCAGATCGTGGAGGATTTATTGGCGTGATGAATGTCAATCAATTTGAAAAACCTTTTGAAGATGCTGCTTATGCATTAGCTAAAGATGGTGATATCTCAGCACCTGTTCGTACACGTCTGGGATGGCATATTGTCAAAAGAGTTAAAAAGCGCCCTTTGCTTGCGTTTGATATAATGAAGAAAAAAATTGAATCTCAGATAACTCGAGATGAACGAATTACGGCTGCCCGTCAGGCGATGGTCAATCGCATTAAAAAGGATGCTGGTTATAAAGTTATTGATGCAGTGTACAATGAGTTCGTAAGTAAGGCAGGCGAAGATCTGCAAACATATCGCTGGCAGATTCCGGCGGTAACTCCATCTGCCATTGTGACGCTTGGTCAGGAAGAGTATACCAATATTGATTTTGGTAATTATGTCAAAAACAATGCACGCACTCGCATGGGTGTAGCGAAAGGAACTTCCAATAAAGAAATCCTTGACAAAGTCTTTAATGAATTCGTCAACGAAAAGGCACTTTATTATGAAGAGAAAAATCTGGTGAATAAGTATCCGGAATTCAAGTCATTGATGCGTGAATATGAAGAGGGAATCATGCTTTTCGAGGCAACCAAGATTAACGTGTGGGATAAAGCAAGCAGAGATTCAATTGGCCTCAAACAATTTCACGCAACTCATCGTAATGATTACATGTGGGAAGAACGAGTAGAGATTTCAACCCTAACACTTGATTCAGCCAATATGTCGAAGTTGCCCCTGATTAAAAAATGGGCTGTTAAAAAACCTTTGAGCGTGGTGGCTGCGAAAGCAACTAAAAAGAAAATTCCTGTGATGATCACAAAACGGATCTATCAAAAAGACGAAACACTTCCTGCAGGTCTAACATGGACTTCAGGTTCAAAAGCGGATTTGCCGGATGGAAAAGGGATCGTAAGTATTGAGCGGGTTATTCCACCCCAGCCAAAATCGCTTGAAGAAGCCCGGGGATACATTATTGCGGACTATCAGGATCAACTTGAAAAAGAATGGGTGGCTTCCCTACAAAAGAAATATCCAGTCAAAGTGGACGAAAGTGTTTTTAAAACACTTGTCCGCAAATAGCATTTATCGATTTGATTAATTTATTGCGCCAAAAACCAATTGGAGTTTTCATTGCAGGAGCCTTAATGTTCCTGACAGCCTGCCATAAAAATGGACAGGTGGGTGAAGACAAACCCGATCATGTGTTATTGGCCCAGGTGTTTGCCTACCGGCTTTATTTCGAGGATATAAAAGATCTCATTCAGGGATATGCGAATGCTGAAGACAGTATCCAGCAGGTCAGAAGCCTCACAGAGCATTGGGTGAGGGATAGACTTATCCTTGTAGAAGCAGAGAAGAATTTTCCGAAAGAAGCCAATTTGAATAAGTTGTTGGAAGATTACCGGCAATCCTTGCTTCGTCACTTTTTTGAGCAGAGGACGATAGAAGAGCGCCTTGATACAGTCATCACCGAAAACGATCTTCAGCGTTATTATGAAGCCAATAAAGAACAGCACCGTCTCGAATCGGGCATTCTCAGAGCATATTATTTTAAAATCAAAAAACCCATCGGCCGGAATGATAAAATCACAGCTTGGTGGAAAACTTTTCCAAACCTGCACTTCAATGATGTGATCACTTATGCGGCTAAACATGCCAAAACCAACTGGGCCGACTCCAGCCAATGGCATGAGATGCATATGCTGGTGCAGCTTTTCCCGGAAGGAACACTAAGCCCACAGGCAATTCGTTCTAATCGGAGCTTAATCCGGGAGGACGGAGATTATATTTATCTTCTGTATCCCATGGAGGTGTACCATGAGCAGGATATTGCACCTTTATCGAGAGTACGGCCCCAGGCTGCCCGTTATATTATCCATCAGCGTGAATTAGAGTTGCTCGAAAGAATAAAAAAGGAAATTTACGATCGGGATATTCAAAACGATCAGGTTAAAATATATACTAATGAATAAGATTTCAATATTGATTGCGGCATGTTTTATAGTCATTATAAATGCTATATCTGCACAGGATACTCTTGTGCTGGATAAGAT
>JALYSC010000190.1:0-1540 GCA_030855005.1 Bacteroidota bacterium
GATGTAACCGTTGTCGAAGATTCAAACTTGCCGCATAAACCGGATGCCGTATTTCCAAATAATTGGATCTCATTTCATCATAATGGATCAGTGATTACGTATCCGATGTTTTCCCCACTTCGCAGGCTCGAGCGAAGGCAGCAAGTGATGGATAGGGTAGCAGATAAGTTTGTCATTGATCAACATCTTCAGTTTGAGTCCTTTGAGATAACCAATCAATTTTTGGAAGGCACCGGGAGTATGGTGTTGGATCGGGCCAATCAAATAGCCTATGCCTGTCTCAGTGAACGAACTGATAATAAGTTGCTCGAACTGTGGTGTCAGAAGTTGTCTTACATTCCGTTTACATTCAAAGCTGCCAGTGGAGGAAAACCAATCTATCATACCAATGTGATGATGGCCATTGGTTCGAAGCTTGCCGTTGTTTGTCTCGATTGCTTATTTGATGTCAATGAAAGAGCTGATTTGAAAATCAATCTCGAATCACACCGTCATCTATTAGAAATTACCATTGATCAGATGGAAGCTTTTGCAGGAAATATGCTGGCGCTCAAAACGAATCAGGGCGAAGACATCATGGTGATGTCTAGCAGGGCTAAGGAAAGCCTGACTTCCGGCCAAAAAAAGGAAATAGAAAAATATTCCAGGATCGTGTCTTCCCCTATACCAACCATTGAAAGGATTGGCGGTGGAAGTGCCCGCTGTATGATAGCAGAGATTTTTCTTGTTCCCAGATAAATGAAAGATCAGTACCTTATCGACCCATTAATAACAGAATTATGCGGTATACATATTACACCATCTTATTTGCCCTCTTTACTTATCAGGCCCAGTCACAGGTCATCATCAATGAAATCAGCTATAATCCACCGGAATCAGGGACTGATTCATTGGAGTATATAGAGATATTCAATGCCGGAGCCCAACAAGTGGACCTTACTGGTTGGTATTTTGATGGGGTAGAAGATACCCTCCCCACAATTCAACTCTTACCCGGAGATTTTTTCGTAACCGCAGTCAGAGCCAGTGCCATGTTTAATGTATTCGGCATCAGTAATGTCCATGAGTGGTCAGCCGGTGGATTGAATAATAGCGGCGAATTACTGGTCCTTTATGATGCTGGTGGAAATGTCGTGGACAGTGTCCGTTTTGCAGATGGTGATCCATGGCCAACTGAACCGGATGGAAATGGCCCTTCACTTGAACTCTCGGACCCTGCGTCTGATAACAATGATGGTGCTAACTGGCATTTCAGTGGAAATGGAACAGGAATAATTATTAATGGAAATGAAGTTTTCGGTACACCCGGCGCGGTCAATTCTGACGGTGGCACAACCGGTCCGGCGGTAACTGTCACCATGGCTAATCTTCAATTCGAACCTCCTCACATTGTTATCGCGATTGGTGATTCCGTCAGATGGGTTAACAACGAACAGGACTTCCATAATGTTAACGGCTCAAAAGCCACCTACCCAAATAATCCTGATGATTTTTTTAGCGGTTTCCCGGAAGGAGGTCCTTGGCAATATGATTTTACATT
>JALYSC010000190.1:1550-6199 GCA_030855005.1 Bacteroidota bacterium
ATGATTACCAATGCGATCCTCATGTGTCATTTGGAATGGTTGGAACTGTTGCTGTGTATGATCCAAATTCGTACACTGAATTTCCTTTAAGTCATCTTAGATTAACTGATGGGGTCAATGGTCAACACATTTTTGATGGAGTTCCTACAACAGTGACTGGAGTTGTACATGGCATTAACTTTCAACCCACCGGATATTCATTTTATGTGATCGATGAAAATAATGTTGGTATCAATGTGTTTTCTTTTGATCCTGGAACTTATGTAGTGCAGGAAGGAGATGAGTTGACTATCAATGGTGTTATTGATCAGTTTAATGGCCAGCTTGAAATCATTCCTGATGAAATCACAGTTGTTAGAACAAATCAACCTTTAAATAGTCCTGCGCTTGTAGATCAGGTAACTGAAGATGTGGAAAGCAGCCATATCGCATTGTCATTGTTTACAATCGATAGCATTGTTGCTACTGCAGGAACCGGATTCAATGTGTTTGTGACTAGTGAGCAGGGAGCAAAAGTTTTAATCCGCGTAGATTCAGATACAGGTATAAGTGAAAAGGATATTCAAAATTCCAATGCTGTACGAGGAATTGGTACACAGTTCGATGGAAGTTTCCCTTTCACTGGAGGTTATCAGTTACTTGCACTTGAATTTACATTTATACAAGGTGTGCCTACACTGGATGATCAGTCCATATCCTTGACTCCGAATCCTGCCACGCAAGAGATTGTATTGAAAACCGATTTTAGCATTTCTGATGTTTCATTATTCTCGATGCAGGGTGTACTTGTACATGCATCAAAAGAACATGGACAACAAGCTACTATAGATGTATCTGCTTTACCTGCTGGTATATATGTCGTACAGGCTGTTACCAATGTGGGTACGTGGACATCACGGGTATTAATATTCAGATAAAAGGGAAAGCAACTTTTGATACAGATAAAGCAATTCTTTCGCATAGATATGAGGAATGAATTTATCTAAATGCATCTAAATACATCTTGATAAATTCCGCTTTACGCTTTAGCTTATACTGCATGATCCATCTGGGATGGGGTAGGGGAACCACCTTATCCCACCAACCAAATTCACGATTAAGATTTTCCAGGTAAGTAAAGTTTTTACCTTGTCCAAGGCAATACACTTCACTGCGGTCTGCACCAAATTGAATCTGAGTTTGAATATTCTCAATTATATAATCCCGGAGTAAAGTGGAAAGCGTATTATCATCATAATAATTATAATTTTTTCCATGCCGCAAAAATCCAAGCGGGCTAAGAGATGAAATATAAAATTGCTGATAAAAGGAATCTGGTCCACCGAAAGTTTGGATCATATCATATATGAATACGCTGGATAATTCCTGGCGTTTCTGAAAGGTGTTTTCAATCCCGATTTTTTCCAACCGGATCGGATCAGTGAAAGGAACGCCGGTGACGCCTGCTCCAAATCTTCCCGGATTGATCCCCAGGATAAAACGTCTGTTAAGATGATCGGAATAATATTTTTCATAAAAATCAGTCATGCATCTTCGTGTCTCCTCCTCTTTATACGGTAGTATCCATTCTACGTCATTTGGCAACTCAAATGGGATGTGCAGACTGAATTGATATGCCAATACGTTTGATGAAAAAACACTTTTTGGCGGAACATGCATGATCGACGTAAATTCACATTTTGGATCACGAATTAAAGCAAAGTTCAGCCAGATATCGAGTGGATCCAAGTTGAAACCTGATATTCTATGTCAATGATGATATTAAAACTTGTTATTGCTTCTTATTTGCTTGCAATTTCGGATTGTAATTCAGAATCTACAAAAGTTCTTAAAGAGCCTTTACAGCCTTTGCAGGCCGTGGAAAAAAAGCCCAGGACGCTTGAGCCGATAGCCGATTTGCCGGGTGTACTTAAGGAATGTTCAGGGATGGTCGAATTGGGACATCAAAATGTGGTAGCACTGAATGATAGTGGTGCTAGCGCCAAATTGTATGTGTTTAATCCCGAACATCCGGAAGATGTCAAAACGGTAGTGGTTCTGGGTGTTAAGAACCATGACTGGGAAGAATTGGCCACCGACGAAAATCATGTTTACATTGGCGATACTGGTAATAATGGTGGGAAACGCCAAAACCTGATGATCTATAAAGTCAGGAAAACAGATCTTGAAACGAAGGATTCCATCACAGCAGAGATTATCAAATTCTCATATCAGGCCCAAACGAAGTTTACTGATTCCAATCGCCATAATTGGGACTGTGAAGCTTTTGTTTGCGTCGGCGATAGTTTGTTTCTTTTTACAAAAAACAGAGGAGATCTTAAAACTGGTGTTTGTGGATTTCCAAAAGTTCCGGGCACCTATGTGGCCACTATATATGACACTTATGACAGCCACGGCCTTGTGACAGGTGCTGATTACCGGAAAACTGGTTCAGGCGACGAACTGGTGCTTGTGGGTTATGATGTCACAGGAAATGGATATCACCCGTTTGTAATCCATTTTACTGACTTTAAGGGAAATCAGTTTTTTCAGGGAAAATCGGACCGTTGGGAATATGATAAAGTCCTACAGACTGAAACCATCTTATTTCATAACAACAATGAAGTTTGGATTTCCAATGAAGAAGAACACGGCGACGAAGGCAAGATTTATTCTTTACAGCTATAAATACCACAGGATTTTCTAAATAATTTATTCCCATAATTGATATTATGTTAAGTAGTAATTGGAGCACAACTTTGCATAACTATCTTTCACAACATGATTGAGTTACCCATGGATAGCTTGGAAATGAAGAAAACTAACACTTGCCCTAAATGCAAATCAACAGAGGTCACTAAGCTTCCTGTGTCAAAGTACAATAACACCAATTTCATACAACTATCCGATTGGGGCATCTACCACGGATATTTTGATCGATTTGTTTGTCTGAAGTGCGGCTTCCTGGAGCACTATGCTAACATCGATCAACCCGGATGGCAAAAATGGATAGACAAAATGCGGGAAGAAAATAAGTTAGATTCTGATTTCGTGTAAAGCTTAGATTACTGAAATTCTATGTTTAAATGAAGCCGTCATTACACCTATAGGTTTCGCGTATAGATTTTCAGATTGAAGCAATTCGGAAATCTGATTCACTATCCCCGGCTCTACAGCAATCAATAACCCACCACTTGTCTGAGGATCACAAATGATGGCTCTGTAATTTTCTTCTGTCATCCTAATTCGATTTCCATAACTGGAATAGTTTCGAATTGTCCCACCCGGAATAATCCCTTCAAGAGCATATTGTAAGACTGCAGGATCCATCAATGGAATATCAGTAAAACGGACCTCAGCACTAAGTGAACTCGCAGCACACATCTCTATTAAATGCCCTGCCAATCCAAAGCCTGTTACATCTGTCATAGCCCTGACACCTGCAATTTTTCCAAGCTTCTCCCCAATTGTATTCAATCGCTGCATCCAGCCAGTGCTGATATATTCATGTTCAGGCTGTAATACGCCTTTCTTCTGTGCAGTTGAAAAAATGCCAGTACCAATCGGTTTTGTCAGGAATAAGATATCTCCTTCCTGCGCACCTCCATTTTTCTTGATGTTGACCAAGTCTACCTTCCCTGTTACAGCCAAACCAAAAATGGGCTCAGGTGAATCAATACTATGCCCACCTGCTAGAGGAATCCCTGCTTCTTTGCAAACTTCCTGGGCTCCCCTAATGACCTCTCCCGCTATCTGAGGACTCAATTCATTCACGGGCCACCCTAGAATTGCAATTGCCATCAGTGGTGTCCCTCCCATCGCATATACATCGCTAATGGCATTGACAGCCGCGATCCTGCCAAATGTAAATGGATCGTCCACTATCGGCATAAAGAAATCAGTAGTACTGATGATCGCAGTACCATCTCCAAGATCCATCACCGCAGCATCATCCCGTTCTTTGTTTCCGACGAGCAAGGAAGGAAATTCAACAGCATCCTGGTGAGCCCCTGCTAAAATGGAATCCAACACATCAGGTGATATTTTACAACCACAACCGGCTCCATGACTATACTGCGTTAATCTTATGATCTCTTCAGGACGATTATACATGCTTACAAATTAAATTTAGTTAATGTGATACAAATTACAGTAAATCAATTATATAGATGTAAGTTTTTCATTGAGTTTATTCGCTGCATCCATCACTCGATCGCATCCATCAATCTGTCGTAGGTTGGCTGGACCCCAGCTTGCCACCTGATGATCATAACTCTTGTCATAATATTTTAGTGCAATTGCGGCTGCAGTTCGAAGGTCATTGCATTCAAGAGCATGAATAGCTACCTGATAATCCAAGCCTCCCAATCTCTTCTTAATTTTTGTAAACGATTCTTTCAACACGTCCACATTTGTATTATCTGAATAATACTGCAATACCCTATCTAGCCTGATTTCTATATTGACTTCGATATTATATAATGTTGAATTCCTCATCTTCCACCAAAGCGATTCAGGTATATGGTTGCGTCCGATACTTCGCGATTCATTCTCCAGCCAAATCGGTTTGGACGGATCGCAAGTAAGGAAAGCTTCGAATAAATTATTTTCAAACTGCTCATTCGAAAGTTGAGTATCCTCCCCGATCGTTCCGAATGCGCTTCCTTTAT
>JALYSC010000191.1 GCA_030855005.1 Bacteroidota bacterium
AATTAATTCTTTTAATGCAGCCCACAAACCAATTGGATTTCTGTCTTTATTCATAGATCCAATATGAACAATGGAAAATTCATCATCCAGTTTATTGTTAGGATCGATGTGAAAATCTGCATCATCAAAACCATTTGGAATCACGACAATATCATCGCGGCCACATAATTCTTTAAATTCATCTCTTGATCTCCAAGTGACAGTTACAACCTTTGTTGCGTTCATTAATACTTTTCTTTCGAGTCGTTTGTGTGTTGCGTCAGCGAAGGAAGTCAATTGTAAGTCCTGGTAGAAGTCAATATTGGTCCATGGATCTCTGAAATCTGCAATCCACGGTATGCCTGTCATCGCATGAATTTTTTCAGCGATAAGATGCATACTATGTGGTGGCCCGGTACTCACGATCGCATCTACCTGATGTTCTTTCAGATAGGTTTTTAGAAAACGAATGGAAGGTTTGATCCAAAACATTCTTGCATCCGGAATAAAAAAATTACCCCTGATGAACACTGATAACTTTTGTGCGACAGAAGCTTTCTTTTTCTCATTGATAAATCCGGAGTAGAGTCTTTCCTTTTTATTTCTCCCTAGAAATGCTTTGTACAAATGATAAGGCTCCCATATCGGAGTTTGAACCACTTCAATATCATCAGGAATCTCATTTACGAGACTGGGATCGACTACAGGTACCTCACCATTTGAAGGTGTGTAAATCACAGGTTGCCAGCCTGCCTGGGCGATGTACTTGGACATTTTAGCCCACCGCATGACCCCTGCTCCTCCGGCAGGTGGCCAATAATAGGTGATCAGCAGAAATTTTTTCACTCAGTAATAACTTGGGGCCGAATTTAGAGTAAAACTCTGAAGGATAAGGAGGTGTGAAGCCCGGACCATCCGAAAACTTAAAACAGAATCATTTCCGATGAACTCTTTGATCGATATAAGCCTTCTTATGGATAACTAAATGCCTGATACTCAAATTAAAGGCGTAATTTGTCACTTCAATATTTCTTTGCTATGGCTGAAAATAACAATGAAACAGGGGCTGTATCACGCACCTCTGTCAATATGAATATTCCTGAAAATGTTTCTTTCTGGATAAGCAAATGGGGCATTACCCGTGAGCAGCTCCAATCAGCAGTTGATCGCGTGGGTGCTAAAGAAACCAGAATTTCAGATTATCTGAGAGCAAAAGGGATCATCCGGTTCTAGTAAATAAAATCCATTCCTGTGGCTAAAAAGAGCGCAGGCCTTCTGTTATTTCGTCTTCATGCTGATGTGTGGGAAGTGTTATTGGTGCATCCCGGTGGACCATTCTGGGCTCACAAGGAAGCAGGAGCATGGTCTATTCCCAAAGGTGAATTTGATGAGAATGAAGATGCGCTTGATGCTGCTATAAGAGAAACAGAAGAAGAGATAGGTCTCAAAGCAACTGGTCCTTACATTGCGCTAATTCCTGTAAAAATTAAAAGTGGAAAAATAATCCATACCTGGGCTGTAAGAAGTGATTTTGATCTCACTCTATTCAACAGCAATAATTTTGAAATGGAGTGGCCACCAAAATCTGGTGTGATGAAATCATTTCCTGAAGTAGATAAGGTGAGATGGATGAATATACATCTGGCCCTGGAAAAGATAAATAGCGGATAAATAGAAATATTAATTCAATTAGAATCCATTCTGACTGACATAAAAGCGGGTAATTAGTTAAATTCGGGGTATCTAAAAATACAATCTCGTAAAACTTCTAATTGTCAAATATGAAAATCCCTTCCTCATATTCTTCTTCAGCTTCTCGGTATTTCTAATTACCTCTTTGAGCCTATTTCCAAAATCATATCTTTTCAGGCAACCTGAAAATGGTTTAAGCACATGGTCGGGTAGCTGTTAGGAAATATTAGAATATTAGATGAAAAAAATCTCATATAAAAAAGATTCACTCCCACACAGACAGGACGGTGGAACAATTAGCCTTTAATCATTGAGATTCATATTGATGAAGTTGCCGAAAACAATGATTTAAATAAACCTGTGACATGGAAAAAATAATTCTAATAATCATCGCATTGGCTTTTACATCATATTTAAAAGCCCAGGAATGGTTTCCTCAGGGTGCATCCTGGTATTATAGCCAGACTATATTCATTGAAGGGGAAACTTATGCACATTTTGAGGTAGTAGGAGAAATAACTATACAGGGAAAAAATTGTAAGATCATTAGTGGTCGTTGTGCGTGTCAATCCTCAAATGATTACATTTTATATCAGGAGGGTGACAAAATTTATTCACTGCATTCTGAGGCTGATTCATTCAGATTACTATATGACTTTAGTCTTGTGGCTGGTGATACATTAATCTTCCGGGGCGAACCAGAGCCCGGGGGAGATGGATATTTTCTCATTGACTCGGTAACCACTATCCAGCTTGGATCACAAAATCTTCGGGTACAACACATCACTCATCTATCCTACGGTCTTGAATGGGGAAATAAGATAATCGAGCGAATTGGCTCAAATGGCTGTCTGTATCCGCAGGTTAGTTTTTGCGACCCTCTTACCGGAGGACTAAGATGTTATGAGGATGATCAAATTGGCTTAATAAATTTTCAATCACCCCCTCGCCCTTGTGATTACACAACAACTGCTACGACAGATCTGTCAAAGACAGTTGCAATAAAAGTATATCCAAACCCTGCATCAATAAGTTTACATGTCGAAGCAGAGTTACCAATTGTTAAACTCGTCCTGTTCAATAATTTATCCATTCCAGTTTATCAGAGATCATCAATCTTCAATACCAACTTTGCGCTTGAACATTTATCGCTTCCTGGCGGAGTATATCATATTCAAGTTGTTATGAGTGATCATCAGGTTGCACATAAGACTGTAGTGATTCAATAATTCTTTCTTGCCTAATAGTATCTTTGTGAAATTAATAAAAATTGTGTGACGATAACGCATCAATAAATTCAAAAACGTCATCAGTAATATGGAAAACAAAATTCTTGGGTTATACCATATAACTGCCATTGCAGGTAATGCAAAAGAAATTACGATTTCTATACCCGGGTATTAGGATTGAGGTTGGTCAAAAAAACAGTAAATTTTGATGACCCTCAAACCTATCATTTTTACTTCGGTGATCAGATTGGTACTCCGGGTACCATTTTAACTTTTTTTCCATGGGAAGGCGTCTCTCTCGGAAGACGAGGAGTTGGGATGGCAACTGAATTTGGATATTCAATCCCGGAAGGCAGCATTGATTTTTGATTGAAGCGATTTGATCCGATGAATGTTATTTATAATAAACCTGCTGAAAAATTTGGTGAAACATACCTAACATTTTTAGATCCGGATGGGCTGAAGATTGAATTAACAGTGGTTAAGAATGAAAGCCGCATCCCATGGACAACACATGAAGTCAATGAGTCAGTTGCAACAAGGGGCTTTCATAATGTAACGCTATCCTTGCGAAAGGTCGAAAAGACAATTGAGATACTGAAGGGTATTTTCCATCATCAGATCTCCATACTCCTATGTTATTAGTAGTGGCATAGTAATTATGATCTGTATAGAATACGGAGGACACAAATAAGCTCACCATAAAAGAAGGATTCCACTTATCGACGCTCATCCCATTTATAAATTCCAAGAGATGTGCCTGCGAATACATCCTCATTTTCCTATCAATTTGCTAAAATAAATAACCAGGAATAGAAACAAAAAAAAGGGGAGGCCCTTTGGCCCCCACCACGGCCATTTCATCCCTCAGCCGCCCTTTAAATAGAATCCAAAAAAGCAAAAAGAAGAGTAGCACATTGGACTGTTTGGGAACACCAACTATTACTCCTCCTTCCGGCAAATTTGAATTCATAATCTGCCTTAGAAAAGGATTATGCTTAATCATCATTGTATCCCTAACGCAAGCTTTAATTTGAAATCAGATGATCGATACATCATACAGGCATGTTCATCTCTAATCTCAATGGCAAATCTCCTTAAAAAGATATTAGGAATATATATTATTTGTTAGGAGCAGTATAAAGATTTTATAAAGATTTCTACCTTAATGCTACCAAATTCATTCGAAATAACTGGACTGAATCCACGACAAAACAGCTTAGAACGTCTATCAATGCTGGGAATCGCCCTTAGGTATCCTTATTTATTGACTACGGTTTGTAGTAACCACTTATGCTTCTCTTTGTAATCAGCATCTATAGAGCCAAAGCTGATTGGTAAGAAAAAGCAATATGTTTGCACCATCAAACAAGTCCGACCCTCTATACGGAATTACCATTTGATGATTGAACTTAGTTGTTATTTTGAACATATCAATTGATTTCATGACAACGTGATAATGCAAATTCGTTTGTATCCCGTATTGTGAAATAGTAAATATTAATCCCATGAATATGAAAATGAAAGTGATCCACTTTCTCTGGTTGGGCATTTGTATGACTCAATCACTTATTGCACAGCAAGGAGTTGTTTCTTCTGGAGGCGATATACTTTCCACTAATGGTTCAGTTGCTTATTCTGTAGGACAGATTGCGTTTACATCTATCTCTGGTGAAGACGGAAACGTAAGTACCGGTATTCAGCAACCATTTCAGTTTAAACTGGTGGGCATCAATGACCTGGATAGAGCTCATTTTATAACCCTCTATCCTAATCCTGCAAACCAACTTATATATCTGCGACTATCTACTGATATTGATATTATCCTATCCCAGGATTTCATAGCCAAAGTCTATGATGTAAAAGGAAATCTTCTCTTCATACAGAAGCTAAGTCATGACGTCAATTCTATTACGATCAGTTCATTGCCGGAAGCTTTGTATTTCGTACAAGTTTGGCAGTCAAAAACATTTATTCAGTCACTTTCATTTACTAAATCAAATTAAGACATGAAAAACCCAATGTCCTTTCCCATATTATTGATTTTACTATTAGCAAATAGCTTTAATCTGATTGCTCAATCTCCACATAAAATGAGTTACCAGGCTGTTATACGCAATAGTGCAGGAGAATTGATTTCTAATCATGAAGTGCGTACAAAAGTTTCCTTATTAAAAGGCTCTGCGAATGGCACTAAAGTATATTCAGAAATTCATCTGGCGACAACTAATACTAACGGACTTATTAGCTTTGCTATCGGCAACGGAACTTCTGTTACCGGAAATATTGCGCAAATTGACTGGGCACAAGGTCCCTACTTTATTAAGACAGAAACTGATCCCGCAGGAGGCAGCAATTTTTCCATATCAGGAACAAGCGAGCTTCTTAGCGTGCCTTTCGCTTTATATGCTGCTAATGGTGGCACTCCGGGTCCAAAAGGAGATAAAGGTGACAAAGGAGACAGAGGCTTAAATGGCGTAAATGGCTTAAATGGCGTAGATGGTGAAAAGGGAAATAAAGGGGATCCGGGTCCGCAAGGATTAATCGGCCCAAAAGGGGATAAAGGAGATAAGGGTGACAGAGGAGACCTTGGCGATGACGGACCTATGGGAGACAAAGGTGATAAAGGAGACAAGGGAGACAAAGGTGATAAAGGCCTGAAAGGGGATAAAGGAGATAAGGGAGACAAAGGTGATAAAGGAGACAAAGGAGATCAGGGCTTTCAAGGTTTGCCGGGTCTTCAGGGATTGCAAGGGTTGCAGGGTCCTCAGGGCCTTCCCGGACCAACAGGTGGATCCGAAAAGGAAATTATTTTTAATGATGGCAGTGCTGCCGCAGGAGATCCGGAGTTTTTATTCGATAAGAGCACAAACAGTATGGTTCTCGGTTCAACCAGCATCAATCCAAGTGCGGCTTTCGAAATCCAATCTGTATCAGGAGCATTTATGTTGCCACGTATGTCAACAACTCAACGCGATCAACTTTCTGCTTCGCCCGGCATGATGATATATAACGTAGAGGAGGATAAATTTCAGGGATATAGCAATGAATTTACTTCTGCAGACGGAGCACAAAGTGAAGTAACTTCATCAGCATACTCATTAATAAATAATGGAACAGAAACTACCAGCATAGCACAGAGTTTCAAGCCATCAAGTAACGGCGAACTTCAAAGAATTGAAATCAAGGTTAGCAATTTTGACCCTGGTATTAAATTATTACTTAAGCTCTACGAAGGATCGAATCCAGGAGTAGGTGATTATCTAACTGAAGCACAAA
>JALYSC010000192.1 GCA_030855005.1 Bacteroidota bacterium
CGTCGAGAAGGTGTTGCAAACTGTGGATTACAATTTTGAAGACACCGTATTCACCTATGTGCCCAATACGGCTGAAGCAGCTTTCTATGGAATGATGGAAGGTCTGCATGACGCTTTCAGCAAAATAAAAGCAGATAAAATTGTTGCTGCTGAAGGCAAGATGACTGCAATTGAAATTCAGGAGTTGCTTGCCAAACAACCACGTATAGAAAAGCTGGCCAATAAAGATGAAAAACTCAGAACCTTCATCGCAAGTCTTGATACCCGGCATGAAATGGTATCACATGTATATGACGTCACGTATGGTATCATCCAAAACGACGTTGATACACTCGTGCTGTTGGATGACTCTATCGTTCGCGGCACTACTTTGAGAGATTCCATAATACGCATGGTGGCTTTACGACTTAAGCCTAAAAGAATAATTGTAGTGAGTAGTGCTCCCCAGATACGATATCCGGATTGTTATGGAATCGATATGTCCAAAATGGGTGAGTTCGTGGCATTTAAAGCCCTCATAGAAATATTAAAAGAACAGGGAAAGGATCATCTTATACAGGAATGTTATGAGCGTTGTCTCGAGCAAATGAAAAAACCAAGAGAACTCATGATCAATGAAGTAAAAAACCTCTATGCGCATGTGAGTGAAGAATGTATTTCAAAACGTGTTGCACAGATTGTCTCTCCTGATGAGCTTGATATAAAAGTGGATGTCATCTTTCAGACACTCGAAGGATTACATCAGTCATGCCCCGATCATACAGGGGATTGGTATTTTTCAGGTGATTATCCTACACCGGGTGGCAATAAGGTTGTGAATAAATCTTTCATTAATTGGATGGAGGGATTGAATGAAAGGGCTTATTGAGAGTAAAAGTCGTAGCGCAGCGGAGAATCCCGCCATTTCTGTTGTAGAAATGCAGCGGGAGAAGAAAGAAAGCCAGGATAAATAGATTTATTCTCTTTAAAAAAGAGAGAGACAGTGAAAACAAACATCCAGGAAAAATTAAATGCTAATACTCTCCGTTCAATCGGTGTGAGTAGAGAACTCTAAGATCGTAAATCATTTTATGGATATTATCAGGTTGTTACCGGATTCGATTGCTAACCAGATTGCCGCCGGAGAAGTAATCCAGCGGCCAGCTTCTGTCATAAAGGAGTTGCTGGATAATGCAGTGGATGCTGGAGCGACTGAGATCAGCGTCATCATAAAAGATGCCGGGAAAACGATGGTCCAGGTGATTGACAATGGAACCGGAATGTCTCCAACGGACGCAAGGATGAGCCTTGAACGACATGCCACTTCAAAGCTCAGAAAAGCAGAAGATCTTTTCAATCTCAAGACGATGGGATTTCGTGGTGAAGCGCTGGCTTCCATTGCAGCCATCTCTCACATGGAGATCAAGACTAAGCGAGCTGAAGACGTGATCGGCACGCGAATTCTTGTGGAAGCTTCCGTCGTGGCTGTGCAGGAAGGATGTCAGTCATCCGTTGGAACATCCATCATGGTGCGCAATCTATTTTATAATGTTCCTGCGCGTCGTAAATTTTTAAAAAGCGATCCGGTAGAAATGCGTCACATTCTTGATGAATTTCATCGCCTGGCACTAGCATTTGAAAATGTTCAGTTCAGATTAATTCACAACGAACAGGAGATCTACCAGCTTCCTGCAAGTTCGTTACGAAACCGGATCATCAATATTTTTGGAAAACGCATCAATGAATTTCTTGTACCTGTCGAAGAAGATACCAATTATGTAAACTTTGCCGGCTACATCGGAAAACCTAAACTCGCCAAGAAATCCAGAGGGGAACAATTCTTATTCGTCAATCGCAGATATATTCGCAGTTCTTATCTGCAGCATGCTGTAAAATCTGCATTTGAAGATATTCTGCCTGATGATCAATTTCCATTCTTCGTTTTATTTCTTGATATCAATGCAGATAAGATTGATGTCAATGTACATCCCACTAAACAGGAAATTAAGTTTGAAGATGAAAGGATCATCTACAATTATCTGCGGGTAGCCTGTCGTCACGCTTTAGGGAAATACAGCATCACTCCATCTCTTGATTTTGAACAGGAAGTTGCAATCGATCGCGCTTCGGGTGAGCAGAGAAATCAAAATGATTTCTCTGGAGGCATGAGTTCTTTTGAAAAAGATCGTCATCAGGAAAAAGAGAATATTAAAAAATGGGGAGCGTTACTCGAATCCATCGAAGGTTTCTCTTTACAAAAAGAGGAAAGCCAATCATCATCACCAGCATATCAGCCACTTTTTCAGGATGACAATCAATCGCTGGATAGTCAATTTACATCTCCCCCCATCCATCTCTGGCAACGATATATTATGATACCGGGCATTTCAGATTTGTTAGTAATCGACCAGCGTGCTGCTCATGAACGGATATTATTCGAATCCATCATGTCAGGTCTGGCCACGCATGCGATTTCTGTACAAAAATTATTATGGCCTGAAACTATTCAGACAAATACATCCGACACCATTTTGTTGCAGGACATACTTCCTCATCTTCAATACCTCGGTTTTGATATTGCAGAATTTGGACATGGAAGCTTTATCATACATGGTATCCCTGCCCTAATGACTGACCTGATATCACCTCAGCAGGCTATTGATGATATCCTCGATCGATTTAAATCCGGAAGAGAAGATATTTCGATGAAGCCGGTAGAAAGAATTGCACTTGCACTTGCTGCCAATCTCAGTCGTAAGCGAGGTGAACATCTTTCACAGGATGAAATGCAATCTTTAATTGATCAGTTGCTCGCATCCGAAAATCCCTATACAAGTCCATCTGGAAGAAAAACATTTATTTCGATGACTAAAGAAGAAATGTTCCGTCGTTTCCAATCCTAAAAGAATCCACATCTTCGCTGATATGATGCCAATCACCCCTATTGTCAAACACCTGCTGATCATCAACGTTATCATGTTTATTGCCGCTCAACTTTTACCTGAAGGTTGGAAAGACATATTAATGTTTTGGCCTCCGGTTGCAGGACCAGAAATTGAAAACTCACTACAAGAATACGCACCTCATTTATTGCCATTTTATAATGGTGAGACTGGACTATTCAAACCGTTTCAGATAATTACCTACATGTTTATGCATGCGGATTTTACTCATATTTTGTTCAATATGATGAGTCTGTTTTTCCTTGGACCAATGGTTGAGATGACGATAGGAGCGAAAAGGTTTTTGGGGCTTTATTTGATTTCGGGTTTGGTTGCCCTTGCTGCACACTTTTTAGTTTTTTATGTTCCACATTGGATTGGCATGACTGAAAATTTATCTGTCTCCCCAGTGTTGGGTGCTTCGGGCGCCGTTTTTGGAGTTACCATTGCCTTTGCAACCTACTACCCTGACCGGCAGCTTATGCTGCTATTTCCACCGATTCCAATTAAAGCGTGGGTTATGGCGTTGATTCTGATAGGTATAGGTCTGTATCAGGGCATTTCTGGCACTGGGGGAAATGTTGCCCACTTCGCCCACTTGGGAGGTGCCTTAGCCGGATTTCTTCTGGCACGGTACTGGAAACTTGGTGGCACCTTCCTTCGATAGACCAATCCGATTCAACATTATACCAGGTTCTGTCGTTTTTGGCTCATAAGACCTACTTTTACGATAGTGTTACGTTCCATCATTGATGATATCAGGTACCAGTTTCAGACAGGTAATACCATTACCCGGCTGATTATTGTCAATGTGAGCATTTTCCTGGCGCTCATTCTGCTTAAATTAATTCTGATGCTGACGGGTGGGCCTGATCAGCATGGAGGCCTGTTCTCAAGGATAACAGACTATATTTTTCTCTCACAGGATCTCTTGTGGGATGCAAAACATCCATGGACACTTTTTACGCACATGTTTACGCATGTAGGATTATTCCACATGATCTTCAATATGCTAGTGCTGTATTGGTTTGGTCGTATCGCGGGAGATTTACTCGGCGATCATAGGATGTTACCGCTGTATTTATTTTCAGGTCTTGCGGGCGCATTGGTCTACCTGATATCGGCACCGTTATTTTACGAACAAAGTACACTGCACGGAGCGTCCGGAGCGATCATGGGTATCGTGGCAGCAGCAGGGATGACGGCACCTGATTACCAGATGCGATTACTTTTTTTTGGAGATGTCCGGTTGAAATATATTGTCTTTGGATTGCTGGTGATCTACCTGGTAAGTCTTGCAGGATTGGATAATGCCGGAGGCCAAATGGCTCATTTCGGTGGTGCAGCTTTCGGATTTTTTTATGTTCATATGTTACGACAGGGCCGGGATCTTACTGTAGGATTCCGGCGGATGCAAAGTTTTTTTTCCAAACCAAAAAAGAGGCCTTCCCCGGCCATGAAAAGAAGAGTGCCGCTGGAAGTCCGGCATCGATCGATTTCCAAACAACGGGAGGCACAAACGGGACCTTCGGCCGCCTACCCAGGCGATCAGGAACGCCTGGATTCAATCCTCGATAAGATCAAACAAACTGGTTTCGATAGCCTCAACGAGGAGGAAAAAAAATTTCTGCATGACGCGAGCCAAAAATAATTCCAGGTCAAGCCGTCTGAAAACATTGATACTCCTGGTCAATATTTTCTTCGTCATCCTTCTGATCCTCACTTATATTACACCACATGTCTCAGTTGAAAAGTGGGGATGGCTTACGCTACTAGCCCTCGCCTACCCATTCACATTATTTGCAAATTTTTTATTTGCTCTCGGATGGATTTTTTTTCGAAGCTGGATGTCGGCTCTATCCATCATTGCTCTTCTTGCAGGCTACCCACAACACGAAAAATATATTCAATTACTTCCTTCAGGTAAATCAGCCCATAGCTGTGAAGAATCTATTCGTGTCCTTACTTATAATGTCCGTGGACTCTCGATGGTACCTGTGGATAATAAGAATGACACCAAAGGAAAAATTGATTTCGTCTATAACGCGCTCGCTGATGAGCAGGAATTTCCGGATATCATTTGTCTACAAGAGGCCAGTAAAGGTGATCAGATTGCTAAACGTTTTGGATTATCACACAGTGTACATGGTCCCAAATCTTCACTCTGGATACTATCCAGGTATCCAATAATTGATAAAGGGTCCATTGACGGAGCAGAGACGAGTCCAAGTGCTATGTGGGCAGATATCAGCACTCCCCAGGGCAAGCTCAGGGTTTATAATATGCACCTTGTCTCCAATAGGGTGACAAATACAACTGAAGAACTGATCCAGGATATGGATTTTAAAAAACAAACAACCTGGAATAATATCAAATTCATATTCCGGCGTTATCGAACCACCACTGAAAAACGTGCCGGTGAAGCAGTCGCGCTCAGAGCGCATGCTGATAAATGCAAATACCCCGTCCTGATCGCCGGTGATGGGAACGATCCACCCATGTCCCACACCTACAAGCTCCTTAAAAAAGGCTACTTCGATAGTTTTCAGGAAAAAGGATTTGGCCTTAGTACTACTTATGACAGCACACTCCCTTTGTTACGGATTGATTATCTCCTGGGTTCCGACCGCATATTCTTTAAAGACCACACTACTCATCATATAGGGTATAGTGATCATTATCCTGTCAGTACCGGTATCTGCATTCAGGATGTCAATGGCTCGTGAAGTACACTGTCAATAGCTTATTTTTGCCACCATGAGTCTGAAGGTTTATAATAGTTATTCTGGACAAAAAGAGGAATTCACACCCATCATCGAAGGCAGAATAGGCATGTATGTCTGCGGACCTACAGTCTACAGCGATGTTCATATAGGCAATTGCAGGACCTTTGTCAGCTTTGATGTTATCTACAGGTACTTATTACATCTTGGCTATAAAGTCCGCTATGTGCGCAATATCACCGATGTAGGTCATCTTGAAGGTGATGTAGACTCCAATGCAGAAGATAAGATCAGTAAAAAAGCCCGTCTTGAACAACTCGAGCCGATGGAAATTGTACAGAAGTACACGAATGGGTTTCATAACATGATGCGTCGGTTCAATCTTTTAGAACCGAGCATCGAGCCACGGGCTACTGGCCATATTCTGGAACAAATTGAAATGATCGAATCGATCCTTAAGAGAGGCTATGCGTACGAGGTAGATGGCAGCGTT
>JALYSC010000193.1 GCA_030855005.1 Bacteroidota bacterium
GGCCTATCCTGATCTCACCGAAAAAGAAGCGACAGAATATTTTAAATCAACACGTCGTGATTCATTAGCCAATATCGCTATCTCAGTAGTCAATGATCCATTGCGCAACATCGGGGTTTCAAAAGATGAATGGCGATTGGGTACACTCTTTACAAACGGTGGATCAGATATCATTCCTCCCAAGGGCGGAAGTTTAGGTACACCAGTTGGCCTTATGAAATTTTTAATTCACCTGGAGCGTGGTCTTGCCGTGGATGAAGCAAGCAGTCTCGAGATGAAAAAATTAATGTACATGACGGATCGTCGCATAAGGTATGCGGCTTCTCCTGCACTGAAAGGAGCAGCAGTATATTTTAAATCCGGAAGCTTATATAAATGTGCACCCGAAGCAGGATACACCTGCGCGAAATACAAAGGCAACGTTGATAATTTTATGAACAGTGTTGCTATAGTCGAGCATCCTGATTGTACCACTTATATGGTTGCATTAATGTCAAATGTGCGTCGGAGGAATAGTGCCTCCGATCACATGGCGCTGGCGGCGGCGATTGATAAGAAGGTAAGGGAGTGAGGTCTTGACAAGTGACCCCCGCCCCTGTTTTCTTCGTTGCACTTCGAAATCCTGGGGAGGCTTGTCAAGAAATATTAAAAGGGAAAGCGGTTCTCCCCGGATTGCGCAGCAAACACCTTTCGTCCTTTCACCTTCAGCTTTGTGCAACTCACAGCAAGGGGAGTCAGAGAGAGTGCGAGAGGAAGAGTTCTTGTTTATTCTTTCTCCAATATCCTTTCTGCAAGATTATGCACACGTTTATGATCATCCTCTGAGGCAAGCTGAAGAAGATGATCAAATTCAGGATCTTTCATTGCAGCGATGAGTTGCAGGACAGCCATTTTAAGTTGATCATCCTTACCCTGTAGGAGTGACTCATAATACGATAGTTCACTGGGAATTTCTACCTCCAGTCGCTCCAGATCATCTTCTGATAATTGTTGAAGTAATGCGGACTCGACAATCGAAATCACCGCTTTTTTCAAACCAGGATCAAGAATATTATCGAGTAACTCAACAGCACTGATTCGGATGTCGGGATCCTGATCACGCAGTTCATCATAGATTGGGAGTATCTGGCTGGGTGAATAGGTTAATCCCAGCAACCAAAAAATCCGCTTCAGATCGTGATCCAGTTTCTGTTCGAGTAGGCGAATTAATTCATTACGTGCTTCTGTGACCGCCGGCTCCAATGATTTATTACTCTTGCTTTGACGTGCAGTATAGTTAAGCGCGAGGGTGTTTTTATATAACTCAGCTTCCTCCATTAGGTACGGCAGGATTCGTTTTCCTGTAATAGTAAGATGTGGAAATTTTGCTTTCACTTTATGCAATACCTCAAGAGCTTCCAGTTTTAATGCAGGATGATGATGTTGTACTAGAAGCCCAAACAGAAAATCAATAGCTTGTTGTGTATCCATCGTTATTGCCAGCAAAGGTAATTGAATTAATAATCGAATAGGCGTTGATGGATCGAGTGTAAGCTCATTAAGAATTGGAAGAATTTCAGCCGGTTTAAATTTCGCCAATGATTTTTGCGCAGCACTTCTTTTAAAATCATCTGTCAGATATGGAATGATGGTTTTTATAAATCTCCTGTCACCGCTATTTCCTGCAGCGACAATCGCTTTGCGCGAAATAGCTGGATTTTTATCATGCATAAGTTCTCCCAATAAATCATAGAAAGTAGTGATCTTACCATAGCCAATGGCGCGAATGACCATGATTATTGTGTCTTTAGCAAGTTCTGCTTCTTCTTCATTGATCGCATGATTATATTTTTCACGCAATCTTTGTTCTATTTGAAATTGATGCTGCATGATGGGATTATCACGGGTTTCTGTTGCCAGACCTACAAGAGCAGCGCCACTGATTGCAGGATCGGAATCCATTAGATAGTCATTAATAAATCTTACTCTATCGAGACGTGTATGTGCAAGCAAACAGGAGAAGGCACGTGAACGAACTTCATCATGCGGATCTTTTAATCGCGGAGCAATCACACTGGTGATGGAATGATCCGTGTGGTAATATAAGGTGGTCAATGTGGCAGCACGCACTCTTGCCGATTCATGGATCAACAACGGAAGGATATCATTCATAAGAGAAGTATCTCTGCTTTCCTCGATCCCTTCCAGCAACTGTAGAATTTGTTCAACTGTACCGGTACGCAATGTGCGTCTTACTCTTCCTGCTACTGAGGTTTCTGTTGGAGCGGCGCCTTTCACTTCATCCGCTTCGGTAGGTATGCCTAATTGCTTCTGAAAGGCAAGTACATATTCCTTACGAGCACGTACAGCAAAAAAAATCCACAAACTGATCAACACGAGGATTAGAATAGATACAGCGCGCACAGACAGATTCAGACCATTGATCAGGAATATGAGCATGAGTCCGCCGATACCTGTAGCTGTGGTATCTACGAAAACATCAATGTATGTTTTTGCCTGGCTCTTGATAGCAAGTGGAACAGGCAGAATAAGTAATTCTGTAGCTGCTTTGTTGATGGATTGCTTTAGTGATATATCGAGTACTTTCAGCGTGGTGCCAGCCCATAGCACAGGGGCTTTTAATACCACAGCCGAACTGATAATCAATGCGCTTGGAAGTATAAACAGACTTCGACCTACACCCAAAAAGCTAACCATTCGCTGCGTCAGCAAAAGTTGAATGGTCAGTGCAACCGCATTCGAAGTTGAAAACCAAAACCCGAAAAAAGCTGTAAGCTCGTCGGGATCTGAAATGTTTTTGGAGGCGATGGCGCTGAATTGAAACTCTACCAATTTAGCTACGACCACACTCAGCCCGATGATCAGTGCGAGATAGGATAGATGTTTCGAATTGCGGATGAGACGGAGTGGATATTCATGCAATGTTTTGGTTTTCTTCTCCTGTCTCTCATGATGGTCGAGTGGAACAAATTCTCCCCAAAGTCGGTGATTGAGGATCATCGTGATGAGGAGAAGACCTGCTGCTACAAACAACAGGTTTTTACTATCCATAAATTGTGAAAGCAGCGATGTCACGTAGCCTCCGCTAATACCACCTGCAATTGCTCCTGCACCAATAAAACCAAACAGTCGCTTGGCTTCCAGAGAGCTAAACACCAGATTGGCCATCAACCAAAACTGAGAGGTAGTGATAAGGCCAAATAATGCTACTCCGATATAAATTACATAACTCATCCAGTCAGGGAATAACTGGAACTGTAATAGTAATCCGAAAGTGAGAAGGCAAAAAATCGAAACCAGGTAAGTCCGGATCATGATCTTGCCCAAGGGCAGACGATGCAATAGCCTGGAATACAAATTTGACAGTGCCAGCGCAGTGAGGGCTACAAGTAAAAAAACGAGTGGAAGTTTTTCAATCCCTACTCTCGATAGAAACTGGGCATTGACAACCGGCTTGACGATCCAAAGGCATTGGATGAGGAGGAAGACATTGAGAAGCATAAGCCAGACACGTCTGAACTCACCCATCCGGATATCAAACGTGCGAAGAAGGAAGTCCTTCGACCTTGAGAGCAATGCCTCCAACATATTTCCATGCTAAACTACCCTTTTGAAACCAGCGCAGTATCGATTTTTAACATCAATTCGCGAAGCATTGTTTCGCCGGCAGCATCCTCGGCCAGGGCAACCACGATATAGCGGCGGTCTTTATCCCAAACGAGTGCTGAATCAGCATGCCAGGTTTCCCAGGTGCCTGATTTGCGGTATACTTTGGCGTTAGGAGCCACGCGATCGAGGACTGAGACGAACTTGTGATGCAACTCAGGATCTACCAACAGGGAAAGCATGTCTTTGGAGCGCTCAGGGTTAACCAATTGACCAAAGGCAAGCATATAGTAGTATTTACAGACCTGTTTAACAGAAGCTGCATGACTTAGATTTTTGATTGGGTCACCGATGCGACCATTTCCGCGACCATATGCTTTGCCAACCCAAAGGCCACCTCCATTTTCTTTGTCATAGAGATTGTAGCAAGGGTCCTGCATAACCTGGCCGATATTTTTAAGACCTACGCGGTCGATCATACGGGTTGCGGCAGAATTGCTGCTTTTAGCGATCATCATGCGCATGTCAGCTTTCACTTCGGCAGTTTCTTTGATTCTGCCTTCCTGAATAGCTTCTTCAGAAGCGAGAAGGACAGCGATTTTAGGTAAGCTTGCCGCATATACCATGTTATCAGGATTGATAGCGGCAAAGTGGGAATTCATTGGATCGTGCATATCTACGATGCCGATGCTCAGGGCTTTATTTTTTGCGAGGGCGGCCCAACGGCTGTTGGAACGGAGGATTTTATCCAGTTTGGCCTGGAGATCCTGATCCTGGAGACCATCAAGGTCTGCGACAGATTCTTTGGGCACATCCAGTGGAAGGGTTTCAATTGATAATGGTGCTATTGGTGCTGTTTCAAGGACTACCGCTGTGGTGTCCGGGGTACTGGTCGGGTCGGTGGTCTCACCTGACATCCAGGTATTGAACGAGAAAAAGAAGGTAAAGAGAACAGGGCTTAATGAGAGCAGAAATGGTAAAACGCGTACTTTCTTCATGAACTAAGTTTAATGTGGTTAGGCCGGGGAGAGAATGAAAGTAGCAAAATGTTTAGAAGGCGATATCAATTTAGCCTTCCTTCACACTTCACTTAATTATAGTCCGTCTTATCAGATTGAATGATTCTATAACCCCGCAATATTCCACAATGTTATAATTCTGTAACATCTTTTTCTCACTTTAACATTTCAGCCCCACATAATAGCCTGTTTTAGCTGATATTAAATCGTGGTTTTCAATATGTGTAAACATTTACATGAATCATTGTGATATCGTCATCAGATTTTGAGCATAATTGTGCACGATGTTTGATATAGATAATATCAGGTGCATCCAAATTATATAAGGCATCTACTCTTATCATCCAAAACGGAACAGGGAAAGAACAAATTAAAGTCTATTAATTATATAGAGTTTTGTCTTCGAAAAATTTGAATGGCAATTTAGTATTTCAATGTCTGAATACTATGAGCTGGAATAGTTTCTTCTAATGCATCATTGCTTAGATATAGTTTGTATTTCACTGGTTGGTCAGTGTGATTCATTATCACTGTCGCAATCGTCCCATCCGCATTTTGAAAAGACGTAGTTAATAATGCACTTAGACTGGCGACTGTACTGATTCGTTTGGCATCTGGTCTGATAAATTTTGAAAAATGACCGATATAATAATATGCCGGAGTATAGATCACCTCGCCTGTTCTGGAATCAGCATGGACAGGTGCGAAGCACAAATTCTTCACATGGTTGGGGCCACCGGTTTCATCTAGAAGAATATTCCAGTCAGTCCATGCTACGGTCCCATTGTTAAAGTCATTGATCATCGATCGACCATAACGTTCGGCATTAGGCCAATATTCATATTTCGTGGAGTCGAATTTCTCATTACATCCTTCTGTAAAAATTAAATTCTTATTTGGGTAGGATTCGTGGACATTCGCGACGTTGACAAACATTGGGTCACCACCTGTCCAGGTCTCATACCAGTGAAATCCGATGCCCCACGCATATTTTGATGCTTCAGGATCATTGAATATGATATTAGCGCGATGGTTGAGCAGATCGCGGTTATGATCCCACACAATTATTTTCTTATCACCATATACTTCCTTTTGCATGATGGGACCTAAATGATTTTTTAAAAAATCACGCTCTTCCTCCGCCGTGTAAATGCATGACTCCCATCGCTGCGTAGCCATCGGTTCATTTTGCACAGTAATTCCCCAGATTGGAATTCCCGATGCTTCGTAGGCATTGATGAATTTAGTGTAATACTTCGCCCACGAATTATAGAATTCAGGTAACAACTTACCTCCCTGCAACATCGTCTTGTTCGATTTCATAAATGGAGGCGGACTCCATGGACTTGCATATGTTGTAATTTTGCCACCTGCCTGCTCAATGATTCGTTTGATCATCGGAATTCTGAATTGCCTGTCATGTTCCACGTTAAACGTCGTGAGTTCCTTATCTCCTTCTTTCACATACGTATAACTTTCACTACTAAAATCACAACTATGAAT
>JALYSC010000194.1 GCA_030855005.1 Bacteroidota bacterium
CGCTTTCCTTTGAATAGGCCTCTATTGCCTTTTCATGCCAGTGATTTGCTGATACAAAGCATCATTATTGACCAGGAAGACACCACCCTTCTTCCAAAAGATAATATCATCATAGGGAGCGGAAATCACAATCTGGCAATCGCTTTCACTCTCATTGACTTTGAAGAGGGACCTGACTTTCAGTTTGCCTATAAAATTGACACAGAAAGTGAATGGATTAATGTGGGTCATCAGCGAAACATTTTTCTTTCCAACCTATCATCGGGAGAGAAATTACTCATGATAAAAGCAACAAGCTTATCCGGTGAGGAAAGATCAGCAGCACTTAAAGTCACGATACGAGCCCCGATTTGGCAAAGGCCATGGTTTATCATCATAGCAGGATTAGTGATTGCCACCTTATTTTACTTTATCTATCAGGCCAGGGAGCGAAGAATCAAAGAAAAGGCAGGTATAGATGGCATGTTAGCTGAGGCAGAGATGAAAGCATTGCATGCGCAGATGAATCCACATTTTATTTTCAACAGTCTCAACAGTATACGTGAGATGATCGTCAATAAGGAAACGCAGGATGCATCCCGCTATCTGAGTGACTTTGCCATCCTGATCAGGATGACATTGGATCAGTCAAGCCAGTCATATATTACACTCAATAGTACAATCGAATATTTAAGAAAATATGTCGAAATGGAAAAGATCCGCACTGACAAATTCAATATCCGGATCACTTGTGATGAGCATCTGGATGCAGATGAGCTTGTATTGCCTCCTATGTTGATCCAGCCATTTATCGAAAATGCTATATGGCATGGGTTGAATGGGGATGGAAAACAATTGGAAATCTGTGTTACTTTCAAGCAGCAAGGCGACAATCTCATATGTATTATCGAGGACGACGGTGTGGGTATCCGGAAAAGTCTTGCAAGAAAGAAAAAATATCCAATTGGTTTTGCATCAGTAGGAATTTCTAATATTCAAAAACGAATTGATCTCCTAAATAGAAAGTACAATTTACACAGCAAGATCATGATCGAAGATAAAAGCACATCACCCGACTCAACAGAAACGGGCACTATTGTGACTATTACGTTGCCTTTAGAAATGGAAGCATGATGAAGGCAATACTTGTTGATGATGAACAGTCTGGTCTTTCTTCCTTACAAAGACTCCTTCATCTTTATTGTCCTGAGGTAGAAATTGTTCATTGTGCGCGTAATGCTGATGAGGCTATTATGGCCATTGAACAACACATTCCTGATTTGGTATTCCTGGACATAGCTATGCCGGGTAAAAACGGGTTTGAAATGTTACAAGAAATCCCTGATATAAAATTTGAAATTATTTTCGTCACTGCTTATAGCAGATATATTTTACAAGCTCTGCATCTCAGTGCTGTGGATTATTTGCTTAAGCCCTTGGATGAAAAACTATTGATAGATGCTGTAAAGCGAGCAGAAAGTAGAATTGAAAAAAGAACTGAAAATCCCATTGAGACATTTCTGCATAACATTCAACACCCTGGAACACCACATAACCTTAAATTCTGCATTCCATCAGCAAAAGGGTTTCAGGTGATCGAAATCCAGAAAATTGTATACATCGAAGCCAGCAGTAATTATTCTAATTTTCATTTTATCGACAGGTCACTTGTGTGCGCATCGAAAACAATACACGAATTTGCAACATTGCTTTCCGATTGCAACTTTGTGCGTGTGCACAAATCATATGTTGTCAATCTTGATCATGTCATTGAATACGTTAGAGGCGAAGGTGGTAATGTGATCATGTCAGGAGGGAAAGAAATTGAAGTGTCCCGCCGAAAGAAAGAAGAATTAATGAAAAAAATGAAAGAATATTTTAAACATTAAGGAAACCGTAGAAGTACGTCTCGCCCGCAGGAGAGAGTATGCGTTTCAACACAAATGAACGCAGAGTTATTCAAAAATAAATTTTCACAAATTTGATTCTCATATTCATGCACTCCTACGGTCGTTGAGCGGAGCCGAAACGATCGCAGGAGTGAGTATGCTTTTCAACACAGATGAACGCAGAATTATTTAAAAATAAATTTTCGCAGATTTGATTCTCATATTCATGCACTCCTACGGTCGTTGAGCGGAGCCGAAACGCCCGCTTGAAAGGTGCTGAAACATCGATAAATTTTGGCCACTGATGGTTCGACGGCTCAACACATCCTCGTTATCAGCTCACCAACCGTTACACTAATTGTCACTGATCGGGAATACAGATTTAACTGGTAAGATTATAAAAGCGTACACCTTTTACAGAAAAATGCTCACCAGATAGATCAACCCCTTCAGGGTGATACGGGGGCATGTCGTTTTTTCGCAATCCACGGGTTGCACCCGTGGTTACGAAAATGGAAGCCCTTCAGGCTTCTACTGACTAAAGCTGCAAACAAAAAATAAAAAAGCCCCGTCATCCGGGGCTTTTCAATTTTATTAATTCTATTTTTTATCGCACGACCATCACCTTCTCAGTCATCAACCCAAGGGTTGTCTGAACCTGTAAGAGATACATTCCAGGTACCAGAGTTGAAACTTCTATCTCCGTTTGATATAAAGACAGTGTATCAGATGAATGCTGAGTCAGCATCACTTTACCAGACAGATCCATCATCCTCACACTAATCACATGGCTATCTTTTGGCAAATTAACCTGCACATGCAATCTGTCATTCACAGGATTTGGAGATATGCTCAATTCCGGATTTTCATTCTGCGTAACGGAGGAAATTATTTTACCAGGAATTAATACATCGCCTTCATCTGCGTTTGTTTCAGTGATAGGACGAGTGTAATCGAATGAAATATGATCAAAGACGCAGATCGCAAATGTACCAGTACTGTCAGCTTTACCCCACACACGTACCCAGATGGTAGCATTAGGTGTTCCTGTCAGATTAATCACCGGCATCAAAGACCCATTGCCATTGTCATTATTATCCTCACAAGTAATCAATGAAAGTATGCCACATTCTGTACCAGAATAAACTTCCATGACAGCATCAGCAAGACTTCCTGTATCAGTGCGAATCGTAACAGCAGGATTTGCAACATCAGGCATTGTGAATTTAAACCACACATCATTGTTACCCTCTGATGCACATCCGCCCATCGGCATAGGCGAGCTTGGCGTAGAACCCACATTAGTAGCGAGGGTTGCTACACATGTTGAATCAACCGTAAGCCATGTTGCATCGGAACATTCATCATTGATGATACCAGCAGTGCCGGCAGTAGTGAATACAACAGAAGCGGACCATGGACTGAATTGTGTATCGCCGCATTTAGTACGCACGCGCCATTCATATTCGGTATGAGCTTTTAAACCCTGGATGACGAAACTGGTACCCGTGATAAGACTATCCAGTTCAATCCACATACCATTAGGTAATCGAATTTCAACTTTATATCCGACCGCTCCTGCAACTGGTGACCAGCTTATTGTAGCGGTGGTTTCTGTCACTGAATCCGTTGAAAGGTTTGTAGGTGATGTACAAGGTGACTGATCGGTAGTGGTAAACTGTCCAATGCCCGAATAGAAACTATGCAAGCCACCTGTACAATTTGCGCGCACGCGCCATTCGTAAGTTGTATGCGGAATTAAACTATCAAGCTCAACAAAATTTGTATCGATCCAGCTTCCGGGTATAAGAATCCATCCACCATTTGGTAATGCTCTATACTCTACTGAATATGACTCTGCTCCCTGTACTTCACTCCACGACAATAATGCAGTTGTCAATGTAACATTGTCTGCACTTAAATTACCAGGTGTCGAGCATCCGCCAGAGTTACCAGTTACAAACATAACTGGAGCCAACCAGGTGCTATAAGTACTACCTAAGCAATTGACCTGCATACGCCACTCATAAGTTGAATTAGGTATCAAGCCAGTGACATTGATTGAGTTGTCTGTAGTTGGACTACCAGGAACGTCTGTCCAAACTCCATTCATCAATCGAATCTGAATGGCGTAGCTAGTTGCACCATCGACGTCAGACCAGTTTAGCGTAGCTGTTGAATCCGTGATAGGATGTGTATACCTGAAGAATGGTGAGCCACATGATCTGCCAAGTGTCTTAAAATAACCAATTGATGACCACTCACTGAAATTTCCGCTGCTGCAATGTGCCCGTACGCGCCATTCGTAATTGGTTTCAGGATCCAGACCTGTTAGTTCTGCAACATTATTTGATCCAACGCCTCCCTGCAACAAAATCCAATCCTGACCTGGCTTACGATATTGTACTTCGAAATAGTCCGCTCCAATTACAGGACCCCAATGCAAGGCTGCTGTAGAAGAGGTGATACCCGAAGTGTAAACATACTCCGGTGCATAACATCCATGGCCGCATGTCGTGGTAAAGGGCTGTGGATAAGACCAGCTACTGCTTGATTCGTAATAACCACAATTACTTCGCACTCGCCATTCATACGATGTACAAGGAGAAAGATTATAAGCTGTGATCCAGATACCTGCAGTCGGACTTCCCGGCAGGTCTACCCAGGTACCATAATGGTTGCGAATCTGGACAGAATAGGTATATGCTCCATTAACAGGGCCCCATTTGAAAGTTGCTTTCGTATCACCAATATCCTTTGTGTAAAGATTAGTGGGAGTGGGGCAATAAGAATGACAATCCGTTGTAAATACATTTGAGTTGCACCATGAACTATAGCCGTAATAACAATGAGTCCTTACTCTCCATTCATATGTAGTGCAAGGTTTCAAATGATTGACGGTGACCCACGTGCCGTAACAAGGACCGGAAGAGAGATCATACCATGATCCACCAGGATAGCGCCATTGGACTGAATAGTAGTCAGCCCCCGACACTGGCTCCCATTTCCAGGTAGCGCCATACTCAGTAATATCATAGCAGTTTAGCCACGAAGGATAATAGCAATAAGATCCATACGTGGTAAAGTAGGTATTGTATGTCCATTCACTATAGTTGTTATATCCGCAATGGGCACGTACACGCCATGCATAGTAAGTGTTAGGCTGGAGACCATAGGCTGTGATCCAGTTATTATAACAGCCATTATTTGAAACATAGGACCAGCTTCCATTTGGCTGCTGGATCTGGATAGAATAGCTTTCAGCACCCCAGACTGCATTCCAATGGAAGGTCGCCTCATAAGAGGAGATGTTATCTGTATAACATCCATAAGGCGTAGTGCAGTTATTACACTGAGTTGTAAAATTGTAAGGATAGCACCAGGAACTATAATATCCATAGGAACAATAGCTTCTGACGCGCCATTCGTAATTGGTACAGGGCTGAAGGTTATTCATATTGTACCAGGTCTGATAGCATACGCCCCCTACATCGTACCAACTGCCACCCGGGTAGCGCCATTGCAGATTGTATCCGGCGGCACCATTACAGGATTCCCACTGCCATGTGCAGGAGGTCTGATAAATGTTATAGGTATTGGTCCAGTTTGGGGGATAACAAGGGTTGTCATCACACGAGGTATTTTCATCGGCTACCAGGGAGCATTCTGTGGCGGCCTTGATTGTACTAAGATTATCAGCTTTGGTAACCCCAGTGAAGAGGGTGAACAGTAGCAGGATAAAAATGGGGGTAAAGGTTGATTTCATAAACAGGTTTTCTTGATTAGTCTCAATTAAAAGCAGAAGGTAATATAACCCTTCCTAAAAATAGCAAAATCAGAAGATTGTTTAACATCAGTGGCAAAGAAATCTTGTCAGTGGGCGGTGATGCCTCAGTGAATGACGATAAGATCTGGAAACCGGTGAAAATATTGGCACTCCCTGACAGGTAATGTGCCCTCTCCCCTAATCAATTGGTAAATCATTATAAAACCTAACCAATTTTCGCTTTTTCAAACATTCTTTTACGATCATTCATCAATAAATCAATGAACCATGGTTGCGAGAATTGCTTTCATCCTTTACTACATTATTTTCTTTCAACTGATAGCTTCCGTGCAGGGCGCAAGCCTGTATGTCAGTGTTGCAGGCAATTTCAATCTGCCTCCCTGGCAAATCGTCAAATTTGATGATGACGGATCCAATGGAGAAGTCTTCATCTCCGCGCAGTCTCCGCATCTGGAT
>JALYSC010000195.1 GCA_030855005.1 Bacteroidota bacterium
TTAAGAGTGTGTACCTGGTAATCCATTCCGGCAAATTTATTAAAAACCTGATACATATAATTTTCAGGCAACATATAAATATCAAAAGTATAAACACAACAAAGGCCTTCCAATTATTGGAAAGCCTTTGTTTTAGAGCGAACGCTTAAATTCAATTACTCTTCCTCGCCCAATGCAGCCTGGTTTACAAACCCTTCAGCAATTTGAGAAAGTAAAGCGTCTGTTTTTTTCTCCTCTTCTAAAATCTGGTTTAACAATTCTGATGCTTCAGGCAAACTCAATACATCTGCCAAAGTTCTGATTGTACCATAAGAAGCAATTTCATAATGTTCTACTTTCTGACCGGCAGCAATAATCCCCGCATCACGCATCGCTCCCTCTTCGCATTCTTCCATGATTCCCTCTGCTTCTTTAATAAGACCTTCCATAGCATCGCATTTTTTAGCAACAGCTTTTTTGCCAAAAGACTGGAAAACCCCTTCAATCCGGGTTACATGTCCTTTCGTTTCTTCAAGATGACTAGTCAGTGCCTCCACCAGATCACCGGAAGTAGCATTGTCAATCATCTTTGGTATAGCTTTAGTTAATGCCTTTTCTGCCCAGTAAATATCTTTCAGCCCATCTTCGAACAACTTCATGAGTTGAGATGACTTCATACCTGCATTAGTATTTTTTGCAGATGGTGACCCATTCGAGTGGTGAGCCGGAGATGTTTTCTTCGTTGTAGACTTGGTTCCAGTTTTTGATTTCGTAGTATTCATTATGATCACATTTAAAGTTATAAAATAGATCACAATATTATTGGCATAGTGGTCGGTATTTATTACACAACTATGGGATAATGTTATATCTTATAAATTTTAATCTGTTACGCTATCTCCTAACTCTTTGGTGAGTTTAGTAAAACCAATGACTTCATCATTTTCATCATGAATGGCTGTAATGAGAATGCTACTCCAGAAGATTGTCCCGTCATTTTTGAGGCGCCTGCCAATATGTTTTGCGCGACCTTCTCTTTTTGCCAAATTAATCAGTTGTTCGGGTAAACCAGCCTGACGATCTTGCGGCATATAGAAGATTCTAAAATTTTGTCCCAGGATCTCTTCCGGACTATAACCTTTGAATTTGTTGGGCGCCCTTATTCCAGGACAAGATTGTGCCATCGAAATCGAGCAGTACGATTGCATAATCCTGTATCTCCTGGATCATTCGGGCATGCAAGAATTCCAGTCTTTCTATTTTTTCCATAAAAAATGGCAATAGTAAACAAAGTGAACAAGTTTGTGTGATGAATGGTTTGTGATAGAACGCTATAGGCGAGGATGGCCTTACTTCACGTTCCTTTGCCTTACGACCTCACCCACGGTTGTCCCGTCTATCCGGCTATCAATCCAGGCAACCATATCGAGGTGATGAAAGGTGCGTCCTTCAAATGGATTTTTTTCAAGCCTTACTACTTCCTTTTTCAAGGCATGCATATTGTGCATTAATTCTGACTTATGCATATCCAGATTTTTTCGAAAGAAATTGAGCAAAGCAACTTGTACTTCATTGAGATCTCTCATCTTACTAAAAAATCTTCCTACCTGTTCTACTAAATGTTCCAATAAATTGTAATGTGCTAATTCAAAATGAGCCATTAACAACATAAGACGTGCGTAGCATTGAATATCTGTCCTGAGATGTCCGGCAGATTGCAGATTGATGATCTTATTCAGATACTCAATACTCATCGCAGGATTACCTGAGCCGAGATAGAGCCATGCTGTCTTGTAGTTGAAGACCATAATACGATGGATATCTATAAATCTACCAAATCGTTTGATCTGCCGATTGATCTCAGGCACCAGCAACAGTCCTTCAGAAAAAGAACCTTCCAAAAAATGACGATTAATTTTGGCAGTATACAAATACAAGAATGAAATAATCTGACCTGTCACATCAAAATACGATTCATGGGTGGAAATAAAGTTTTCAAATTTTTCTAATACGTCTACATAGCGGTTATAATCGCGCATACTATACAGAGAAGTCAGTTGATACGATAATCCCCGCATATACAGGACTGGGTCCTCCTTCATATGCGATGGATTTTCATCAAATGCTTTCACCCATAACACTGCATGTAAGTGACAATTAGTAAAATCCAACAGGATATAGTAATACCACATGTAACTTTGCTGCAAATAAATTTCCTCCGTCACGGAAAGATTTGTGATGCGCACTTTACGCAATTCTGATTCAAAATATTCCTTTACAGTAAAATGATCTTTTGCATCTCTTACATGCCCGGTCTCAATATACCATCCATGAATTTTGATCTTGAGATTGGACAACATGATGATGTTAGATACACGTGCTTCCTGGTTTTCAGATTCATTGAGGAGTGATTGCACTTTCCCGGCTTTTTTTCGGCTGCGTGTGATGTGGCGCTCTTCAATAAATTTTTGAAACTCAATGATTTCAAGTCGCAGCAGATCATGACCTCCTTCGGGAAGCATTTCCTTGACCCGCTCCAGCAACTTGAATGCCTGCAGGTACAATCCTTTACTATAGAGAATATGAGCAAAATCTATTTGCTCACGCACTTTGATAGATTCTATATTTTCGAAAATTAGACGGAGGCTCTTAAGTACCTGTGTATAGAGATGCCGCTTAAGATTGACAAATTTAGAAGTAGAGATATCACCAAGCTTTTCCAGAACCTTGGCTTCATCATATTCATCTGCTTTGTCCAGAATATCGAATAACCTCACATAAAGGACATCCTCATTGCTCTGCAGACGCTGTACGTATAACCGAAAATTGCGCTTCTCAGCCTTGGTCAGAGACTTAATAATGGTGAAAAGCTGCTCAGATTGCGCTATGGGCATAACAAATATTAAGGTCACAAGATACACACTTTCAGTGTATTACATATTTTTTTGCCATTTTAGCAACAACGTTATAGGAAATTATTGTTTTGTCTGTACAGGCGGTGCCAACTTAGCTTCGCATCACATATTCTCAAAATCAGTAATTCATCAATCCTTAAATTCTAATCAGTTCCCATATGGCTAAGCTTAAATTTGAATACATCTGGCTTGACGGTTACAAACCGGAACCATCCCTCAGAAGCAAAACAAAAGTCATTGAAATGGAAAGTTTCAATGGTGATGTTAAAAGACTGCCTGAATGGTCGTTTGACGGTAGCAGCACACAACAAGCTAATGGACATTCTTCAGATTGTCTTCTCAGACCGGTTGCAGCCTATCCTGATCCCCAGCGCAAGAATGGATGGTTAGTGGTTGCAGAAGTTTTCAATCCGGATGGTACACCCCACCCGACCAATATGCGTTGCCTGATTCCAAATGATACAGATGATTATTGGTTTGGCTATGAGCAGGAATATGTATTGGAACACGATAATCAGCCATTAGGATTTCCTGCCAAAGGATTTCCTGCGCCACAAGGCCCATACTACTGCGCTGTTGGTTATGGCAGAGTTGCCGGACGTGACATCGTAGAAGAACATCTTGACGCATGTCTGGATGCAGGATTGGGCATCACGGGTATCAATGCGGAAGTCTTATTAGGACAATGGGAATTCCAGGTATTTGCTAAAGGTGGAAAGAAAGCAGCTGACGAACTGATAGTAAGTCGTTACCTCTTGTATCGCATTTCTGAAAAATACGCAGTGAAAGTAAATATCCATCCTAAACCGGTATTAGGTGATTGGAATGGCAGTGGTATGCATGTCAATTTCTCTAATGGTGAAATGCGTGAAGTAGGTGGTAAAGATTTATTCGATGCCATTTGCGAAAGCTTCCGAACAGTTCACAAAGAGCACATCGAAGTATATGGTTCAGACAATCATTTACGCCTGACCGGAAAGCATGAAACACAGTCCATGCACACCTTTAGCTATGGAGTTAGCGACCGTGGTGCATCTATTCGTATCCCTGTTCATACAGCAACAAATGACTGGAAAGGATATCTGGAAGACAGAAGGCCTGCATCCAATGCAGATCCGTATAAAGTGGCATCCCGTATCATTCGCACAATTCGCGGAGCTGAGGTGATGGTATCCTAAGGTTATATATTCCCGTATTTTATACTCAATTTTATTGCCGGAGGCTGAGCATTTGCTTAGCCTTTTTTTATTTCTATTTTACGCCATATGCTCGAAGAACATCTGCTGCTGATCATAGTCTTATTGATGTCCGTCTCTTTGTTGACGATCATCAGTGAAAAACTTCGAATTCCCTATCCAATTTTCCTGGTGATATGCGGATTGATCATTGGATTTATTTCCAATATCCTGGACATTATTCTTCAGCCTGATGTCATCTTCCTGATTTTTCTTCCTCCGTTACTTTTTGCTGCAGCATGGAATACTTCCTGGAAAGATTTTTGGGCTGCGCGGCGATCTATAAGCTTGTTGGCACTTGGACTTGTCATATTTACCTCTGCAGCAATTGCAGTTGTATCTAACGCATTGATTCCCGGTTTTACGCTTGCACTTGGTTTTTTATTGGGTGGAATTATTTCTCCTCCTGATGCAGTGGCTGCCACCTCCGTTTTTAAGAATTTGAAAATGCCAAAACGTGTCTTAACGATTTTGGAAGGAGAAAGTCTCGTTAATGATGCAGCGAGTTTGATTGTATTCAGGTTTGCTGTGGTGGCAGTTATCACCAGTCAATTTACAATTTGGGATGCAAGTTTAAATTTTGTGATGGTGGCTGCGGGTGGAATTTTGACAGGACTTGTTTTAGCATTTATTATCTATGCTATACATCGCTTTCTGCCAACTACATCGAGTATTGATACCGGTATCACACTGATCACTCCCCACCTGATGTATATAATCGCAGAGCACTTTCATTTATCAGGTGTATTGGCTGTTGTAAGTGGAGGATTATTCCTGAGTGCGCGAGCCACTGATATTTTCACGTATGAGACACGTATCCAGGCACGCGGTGTGTGGGAAACCTTTGTATTTCTTTTAAACGGTGTGGTGTTTATTTTGATTGGACTTCAACTTCCATTTATACTTCGCAGTATCAGCGAGAATAGCCTGCCCCAAATAATTGGTTATGGTCTTATCATTAGTCTTGTGACAATATTGATTCGGATCATATGGGTATTCCCGGGTACTTACCTACCGCGTATGTTGAGTAAAAAGATCAGGAAGAATGAACCTTATCCAAATTGGAAAGGGGTATTCATTGTTGCCTGGAGCGGGATGAGGGGCGTAGTTTCTCTGGCTGCAGCTCTATCTATTCCACTTACAATAGGGGCTGGTAGCAGCTTTCCATTCCGTAATGAAATTCTTTTGATCACATTTATTGTAATCCTGGTGACTCTTGTATTACAAGGTCTTAGCTTGCCTTTCCTTATTAAAAAGCTCAACATCGTAGTCAATAGTGCCAAGGATGATGAAAAAGAACTGGAGATTCAAATGCAGTTAACGATGGATGTACTTTCTCATCTTGATAATAATTATCACCATGAGGTTGCTACCGATCAAGCATTCAAGATGTTGCGTGAACGATATGTTCATTTTCAAAAATTGCAAATGAAACAGTTTAATAAACCAGGAGCTCCCTCTCCTATCCTGCCTAAATACTTTGAAGCACTTCTTGATTTAATCGATGTCCGTCGTAAAACAATTGCCAAGCTAAAAGATGAGGACAAATATCCCGATGAACTTTTACGGAAGATTGAAAACGGACTTGATTATGAAGAAGCGAGGCTAAGAGTACAGACGAAAGAATAGAAGTGATTTTCTCTATCAAAGCCTGTCCACATAAGAATTTATTTGTCTACGGCTTGATAACTTCTGTATGGATCTGAATTGGAATATCCGCATACATTTCTTTTAATTTATTATTCTCTTCTTTAAGCACATTCATCTCCTCGTTGAGCAGAATCATATACAAAGTGAGCTCTTCAATTTTTTCCAGCATCAATCTTTACATTTCTCCAACCTGAATGCCTTCACTTGCAATTTCAGTTGCTGAAGGGATCCCGGGAAGGTGACCAAATTCATCGATATGGTCTTTGATTGCTTCAATTGATCTCAATGCATACTCTTCCTGGAATACATAATCCGGCCACTGACTTTGTGAC
>JALYSC010000196.1 GCA_030855005.1 Bacteroidota bacterium
GAACTGCAGTTGGTGAGCTGAAGCCCAAGGATGAGAACTAGCAAGTCGAAGCATGGGATTTCAGATGGTTGGTGAGCTGTGGTTGGTGAGCTGTGGTTGGTGAGCTGTAGCACCAGTTTGCGAACTAGCAAGTCGAACCATAGCACTAGGTTGCGTGAAGCGTGCGGTGCAATGAGCTTGTCGAAGTGTCGAACCATGGGATTTGGGATTGCGGAATAAAATTTTTAATTACGATTTAAGGTCTTTTATACGCACCTGGCGACTCATTAATTCACCAAAAACCTTCCAACGATTGGCTGGTGTTGGATCATCCTTAATTCGTGATTCAATATAGGACTTGACCAGGTCCATGCCATAGTTGTAATTAATGACATAGGACCTGTTAGCTTTAATAAAACTGATTGATTTGGTAGCCGTCTCATCATTCATCAGGCAATAGCTGATCATCCAGGCTTTGGCCTGCTCATCTGTCATTGTACCATTCACCAATCCACGGGCAGCTTCATTACGTCCATAATTCATTTCGCCTTTTATTTTCAATGCATTATAGTACATCGTAATGCCTGTAGTATCTAACCTTGCTAAAGGCAGAAGTACATCACGCGTAAAATTGACCTTGTCATCACCAGGAAACACCACATCAATTCCATAATTAGCCGTTCCTTCTGCAATAAGGGATTGCGGACTAAACAGTGGATACATTGAAATTTCCATCAGGCCGTTATTATGGTATAAATTCTTTTCGAGGAGCATATTATAAACATGATGTCCGGGATAGCTTTCATGGCTTCCAACATCAATGGCCCGGTCTATAAAAATATTGAGATCGGTATTGATCTGGATAAGACTTGTATAATTGCCTTTATACCAATTGTAACCACTCCAAGGGACATTATTGACATACTCCAGAGAGAATTTTTCTTCTGCAGGCAGATCAAAATGTTCGCGAGTGCGTTTTCTGCATTCTGCTATTGCTGCTCTGAAGACAGTATCCAGTTTCGGTTTTGGAATGATAAATCTGTTAGCTAATGACTGAAAACGATTTTGTACAGAGCCTGTATCCGGTAACAAACTATCAAGCCGCGCAACCAATGACTTGTAATGTTCTTCATCATACACCGGAGCTGCAGCTCCAAAAAGATCGACCGACTCTTTATCAAAATCATCGCCATCACCTGCGTAAACTTTTATTCTTCTGCCGAAAGCAATCATTTGGTCCGCAATCCATCCGGCGCGGTTGCGTATGGTATCAGTAGGACCGTGATTCGCTATCATCAGCACTTTTGCTATCAGGAAATCAACTTCCAGTAACAGGCTGTCTTTTGGAAATACAGCTTTAGGTTCTCCCTGCGGCTTTAATGAATCAGGTCCATAATATGCATCTACAAAAGATGGATCATACTGGCCAATGACCAATGCTAACCTAACATAATCCTTTGCCAGTGCATCAATGTCTTCTGCTACAACCTCAGGATCTTTCGCTTTGCACGAAATGAAAACCATTAATAGAAGTAAATATGTTATAAGCTTCATCGTCAAATTCTTAAAAGATTAAAGGCCTAATTCCTCTGTAATGAAATCTTTCGCTCCATCAACACCTGTCATCTCAAGCCAGGCTTCACTCTTATCGCCACTAATAGACAAATTGAAAATGAAAAACCCGCAACATTCTCTTTCTGATTTGATAAAAGAAATGAGTTCATCAAGTGTTTCGTCATTGCCGGCATACTTAAAAGCATAGCCGTTTTTCAATTCCTTCCGATCAAGCATCTTTTCTTTAAGACTTGCAAGCACCAGCTCTTTGCGTTGGCGGAGTTCCTCAGGCATGATTAAGCAGGTTAACTCTGTTTTGGAATTTTTTGCCTTATAAGAAGATTCCCTCCCATTCATGGTTTGCCCTGATATGTGCTTGTTGCAGGAAAAAAACAACCCAATGGCAATGATAACAATGACCTGCCTGAAGATGAATAGAAGCGGAGCACTCATGAAATTATAAATGATTTAGTCCTAAAAATACAATTCCCTATCAGATAAAATAACGGGGAATCCATTCGCTCAGCGTCATGACCGGTGGGAGATCATGATTGATTTCCTTGTAATTCTTAATGAAATCACCTCCGTTGGTGTTGATATATTTAAACATGGTATGAAGGTCCTTTCCCATTGCCAATCGAGTGATCAGGCCAGGGAGTTTACCATATTTAATATTCTTTCCCATGGCTTTCGAGAATGAATCTGCCATTTGGCCCTGATCCATCTGATCTGCTGCAAGGTCAAGGGTCTTTCCTATGTATTGTTCCGGGTGTAGAAAAATATGAGCCGCAATGTTGCCAATATCCTGAGTGCTGATCATCTGCTGAACGACGTGCTTGTCCAGCGGGGAAACAAATTTTCCTTTTACAATCCTGCTACGGACCTGCGGAATCATAAAGTTTTCATACAAAGAAGACGGACGTAAAATAGTAAATGGTAATCCACTTGATCTTAAATGTGCTTCAATTACGCCCTTACTCTCGAAATGCGGAATACCGGTCTTTTGATCGCTGGCGATAACGGAAGAATAAATAAAATGCCGTACACCTGCCAGAACAGCAGCATCAATGAGTGCTTTACCTTGTGCTATTTCTTTATCAATACCTTTTGTAAAGTGCAACAATCCAAAGACACCATCCACATTAGCCAAATGCTTAGCATAGGAACTCGGTTTATCCAAATCACCCTGGATCAATTCGGCTTTATGTTCCTGCAGGACTTTTGCCTTAGGACTAGCCATATCCCTCACCAGGGCTTTCACGATCACGCCCTGGCTAAGAAGATTTCTCGCAGTGGCACCACCCTGATTACCTGTGGCACCTGTAACAAAGATTGTTTTTGCCGGTTCCATGCGATACCATTCTTTTGATGAGGTTGAAGTTACGATAACGACGGGACTATAATTTCAGCCTCATCATTCTTTTTACTGAGGTAAAATTATCTGTGTTCAGTTGATATAGAAGCATTCCGGATGCATCACCCAGATCAACAGCATTTATTTCTACAACATTGTATCCTGCGGGATAGACATTTGAAATTTTACTAACCAGTCTGCCTGACATATCAAATATCCTTATAATCGCTTCCCCAGCTTTACTCAAACTAAAAGGAATGGTCGTCAATGATGATAAAGGATTGGGCAGATTTTGAAATAATACGTCACCTGAAACATTGGCCTTCGAGGTTGTAAATACAAAATCAATATCTGCAATTGCAAGGTTTGATCCGCGGTAAGCTTCATCCTTCATTGATGATGTGTTAATCGAAAATATTTCTGAGACAAACATATCTGTCTCGGGTACCACTGTAACAGTAAAGAGTACTTCATCTTCGTTAAAACTATTTGCGTCAACGTCAAACCAGGAAATGAGCACACCATTATCTGTCAATAAATATTGATCCGAAGGAATATCCAATGCACCATTATAAATATTCTCTATCACTGATTCCTGAGATGAAATAGCTAATTGAAATCCGGATATATCGGTAAAATTTTGTGCTCTGACCGGAATGGCAACAAGCACACCTCTCTTAAGCAATACATTATCGAATGCAAAATTCAAGGTTTTTTCCGAACGAGTAATGATACCATCAGAACCAATTCCCGAACCTGAGCCCGTTACATCACCAATTTTAACGGCGACCATATGACCATCCCTGATATCCCTTGATAAACTCTCGTAGTCAAGACTTTCTTTAAATCCAAAAGGGAATGATCCATTCCATGAAGCATCTGACACTCCTATCCGATAACTTGTATTATTTGGGAAAACAGAAGTGATGCCGAGAATTATCTTTTTCATTACTATCAAATCCAATGCTGATATGGCATTACTTTTATTTACATCAGCTGCTACATACTGATAAGGTGATGTAAATGGCTGGCGACTCAACAAGTGTTTTTGTACACGGATCAAATCGAGTGTAGTTACACCCAACATGACATCCGTATTTTTATATCCTTTGATGTAAGCTGGAGATCCAGTTGTCAGGTTATCAAATTTATACTTGCCTGATGCATTGGTTACCATCGTTTCCACAGTCTGAAAAGAAGGATCCTGTGAATAGGTGATCAACACATCTCTGACAGGCTCTCCCAAAGGACTTCTGATAATTCCTGTAATAAATTTATTCAGCTCATTGGGTGATACACAACTGGCCTGAACATTGACTTCATCTATATCCCAGGCTGCTACAGTGGCGCCATTACCTACAAGGCAATATGGCAGCAGCTCAAACCTAAACGTGGCAGGTTCGGCTGTAATAAAATCATCTATAGTTTTAAAATCAAATGATCTAGCAGTCCAGTTAGTTGTGGTAGCAATGCCTTCTTGTCTAAATATTTCAATTCCGTTTTTTAATACTCTGAAGCCAAACAACGTGGGATAATTATTCGGGCCAGAAGATCCATTGATCCAGTTGTACGTTAAAGGGCCTTTATCGAAAAAACTAAAACCTGTTACCTGTACGGCAGTATCTGCATCAGGTACAATTGAAATTTCGAAGAATAATGAAGACTGGTTACCTGCATCATACTTACAAGTATCCTGAGCACTTATGCACATGGCAATAGTCCCATTGACGCCTTCCGTACAAGAATGTTTATTCATCTGCGGAGGATCCCGATGAAAAATTGTCGCAGTAATATCCGCACAGGAAAGGGGCTCCGGTTGAGTCGCTGTGAACTCAGAGTAATCCATATTAGAACCATCATCGGTATGTGAAAAACATGCTTCGAGGTCGTAATGAATAATAGAGTTGATAACTTTTACAAAAATGGTGAGTGTGCTGTCGCATCCATTAATGGCTGATAATACTTGTGTGTAGGTTCCTCCTTCAGCATATAATTCGCCATTGATATTAATGACATCACCCTGTAGAATCAAAGTATCGATGGATGAACTGAGGGGAGGATCCATATTGAGATGATATTCACAGGAGGTCTGACAGGTGTCTCCTACTCCATTGATCCATGATAAGGTTACAGCATAATCTCCTTCTTCACCAATCGTAATCGCGAGACCTTCATTAGAACCGACGATACCTGGTCCTGACCATATAGTACTAATCACCTCTCCTCCGATGGCACCTGCCGGACTTACAGATGGATTGATAAGGATTTGAGTGACCTCGCCGTTACAGATTCGCTGAGGACCATCTATTGCACAAGCGTAATATGCAGGGAGGAAAAATACTTCCTGACGGACAATACGTTGTGAGAACCACCATGAATTGATGGTATGCAAGTTTCCAAAACCAGGAACAGTGTTATCAACAAATCGATTCCAACGGTGACATGGGACAGTGCATCCGCTGATTTGTACAGCAGGTTCTCCACTCAATGAAGTGACAGAAATATTAGAATCATCATAATGCAATAAGGGAATGCTCGCTGCAGGTCGTACTGCCTCTAACATGAAGCCAACATTCATAAATTCTGCATCATAGATAGGAAAGTGATAGATACCCTGTGCGTACGAAATGGTAATTGGAACCTGAGTTGTATTACTTTCTACTAATGGGTTGCCAAGACCGTCAAGGCCATCCCAATATATACAAGTGGGAATGCCTACCTGTGCTGAATCAACATCCTGGACAAGAATTACATCGGCGGTACCCGGAGTATAAATATCATCTCCACCATCGAAATCAAGCAGCAGGTCTACCTGTCCTTCTTTCGTTGTAATAAACTTAATACAATAGGCTTCATCAGAGCAGCGGCTGATGCCGATGAGGGCAATTTCTCCAACCACTGCGGTCCGGCATAATTCGACCGGATCGTTGAGAAAAATTTCATACTCAGATTGCGTTGCATTCAGGTTCTCCACGCTTTTGCGATCAGTATTGACATCGCCTGTATTTTGAATACCAAAACTATTGAATGCTACATTGAATGCAGCAGGCTGGAAACCGGCTCCATTAAAATCTATTTTAGTGATGAATGCAGATCCTTTATCATCGGGATCAGGTGCGCAGACGTAGAAAGCTCCGTTGAATGGACGATTGGGAAAACCAAAATCATTCACTGCGAATATGGACCAGTTGTACGACCAGAGTCGTCCCTTTTTTT
>JALYSC010000197.1 GCA_030855005.1 Bacteroidota bacterium
GTGCGTGACGGTTTTTGGATCTGCACGATTCAAAGAAGGTCATCGCTATTATAGTATGGCTGAACAAGTTGGAAGCGCGATTGCGTCAACGGGCTTTACAGTATTGACCGGTGGAGGTCCCGGCATCATGGAAGCTGCCAATAAAGGTGCTTTTGAAAATGGAGGCATCAGCATAGGATGTAACATCATTTTACCAAGAGAGCAGGCTCCCAATCCATACATGCATGAGTGGGTAACCACAGATTATTTTTTTCTAAGAAAAGTTTTGCTCCTCAAATATTCTTATGCCTTTGTGGTATTACCTGGGGGCTGGGGTACGATGGATGAATTGTTTGAAACGCTGACACTGGTTCAGACAGGCATCATTCACCATTTTCCTGTTGTGTTGATGGGAAAAGATTACTATCAACCAGTGGTTGACTATCTCGATTTTATGTTAGCCCAGGGAACCATCTCACCTGAAGATCTTAAGCTGGTGAGACTCACGGATGATCCAGATGAAGCGATGGATCATTTGTCACAGTACATTGATGATTTCTATACCATCAAAAAGCGACAACGTCGTTACTGGATGCTCGGGGAAAAAAAGAAAGCAAGACGATAAATTATTTTAATTTATAAAAATATGTATGATCCAACATCATCCAATACTAATCCGTAAAATAAGCCATCTCACAGATGCCCGGTACTTTGCCGCTATGGGAATAGACTGGATGAGTATTGAACTGAATGCTGATCCCGCCACATTTTCATTGTGGCATACATTGCGGGATTGGATTTCCGGTATTCAGCTTGCCGCAGATATCAGCGATGGTGATGAAATGCTGTATTCAAAAGTTATCATTGATGCAAGACCGGATGGGATCATAGCTGACAGCCTTGATTTTGTGCATTTGACAGGGGGTATGGAAATGTTTTTGTCATCAGAAGAAATTACAATGGCATTTAGTCAAAATGACATTAAACTAATTGCACCTTATAGACAGGGTATCACAGACATCACTTCTTTTTTATCCATTCCATCTAATGCCATCTTTCTTGAATCGGATTGGACTTTTAACGGAATTGATTTACTTAAGCAAAAAGGATACAAAGGTGGATTTTGTTTGAAAGGAACTCCTGAATCACAAACAGGCATAAAAGATTATTCTTTCTTTGATGAAATATTGGAAAGAATTAATCCATGAGGACTGAGTCTGCCTGAATCTTAATTAATTAATCTTGCCCTTTCAACACTAATAAGTCTGTGATACCCTATTTGATCATCCTCAAGTGATGGCTTTGCCGGTGGATCACTTGTCCTATAAATTTATATTTGGTGGTACCCTGATAATTAAGTTTATATTTAACCTGACGGCAGGTAGCCGGTTGCTTTTTCTGAATTTGAATTCTTCTTTACAGAATGAAGCTAAATCTTATCCCTTATGGCAAACAGAACTTTCCTACCCAGTGCACCTAATAATGTCCTGTGGATTCTCGCATTGATCGTTGGTATTCTTGGCATCCTCGCCCACTATGTTCCCATTGAACCATTATCCGGCTATAGCTGGGAAATGTTATTAATTGGTTTTATACTCCTTGTCTTAGGGACTTCATTTCGACGAATGTAGGCGATACCTTACAATTTATAAATGAAGGATTAAACCTTCAATTGCATGTTTCTTTTCCTGTTATACTCTGGAAAGGATCAGACAGGAATTTGAAAAATGTGAAACGTCAATTAGGCGCTAGAATTATTATTGAACTAAAGTCACACCATCGCTTAAAACAAAATCGATTACCTCCGGATCAAATCCAAATGCTTCTTTATAGCGCTCACAAACTTGAGGAATGAAGGAGTGTTTAACAGATTTTTCAATAAGACATATCACACATCCTCCGAATCCACCACCCATCATTCTTGCACCTAATACACCGGTGTATCCATTGGCAAAATCAGCGAGCAGATTAAGCTCGTCACAACTTACTTCGTATTCATAGCGCAATCCTTTGTGCGATAATTGTAAAAGTTGTCCTGCATTCTTTGCATCCTGCTGTTCAAGCGCCATGATCATACCCTGTACGCGCTCATTTTCATTCATTACAAATTGAGCGCGTTTCATTAATACAGTAGGCAGATGGATCGAATCCAGGATGTCCTGATCTACATCACGTAAACTTTTAACATCGGGATATTGATTTTGAATTATCCTTACAGCTCGTTGACACTCTTCTGCTCTATTATTATAATCACTCTCGATTAAAGTGTGTTTGACTTTGGTATTGAGGAGAATCCACTCGCATCCCGGGAGTTCAGCATGGATATAGTGATGTGTCTGTGAACGGCAATCCAACACCATCACCTGATGCGCTTTGCTCAGCATGATTGCATACTGATCCATAATCCCTCCTTGCAATCCAATGACCTCACGTTCGACACGTGATCCCAACAGTGCAATTTCTTTAGGAGCCATTTTGCCCTGATGGAGCTGATCAATTGCAAACAAGAGGCCACAAACCAAAGACGATGATGATGATATCCCTGCCCCGACAGGAAGATTACCACCCATGATAATATTGAGTGGGCCGGTATTGTATCCGCTTAATTGGAGAGTTCCGCTGATATATTTTACCCAACCAGACTCCAACGAATCGGGTGCAATTTCGTTGCCATTAAATGACTCTTTAAGATCACAAGCGACCCAATGATGAGACTGGTCTGCAGAAGCAGAGAGAAGAATATAAATTGACCGGCTCATAGCACCCGGCATGACCCATCCTTCATTGTAATCAGTATGTTCGCCAATGATATTGACTCTTCCGGGAGAGCGCACGATAATAATCGGATCGATGGGACCAAAATGTTGGTGCCATTCTTGCAGAAGGGTTTCAAGCATAACAACGAAGATACCTTTTACGTAAGGCGCTATCTAACACCAATGGCATGCTAATTAGAACCAATGAGATCCTAACATTTCACGGAATGGCCATGGTATAGCTGCGAGAATGATAAGGAGTGCGATGAAATAGTACCAAAAGACTTTCCTGGCATTTCCCTGTTTCGCCCAGCGGTTACCAAGTGTTACAAGGATAATAGCAATCAGCATCATAACCGTATGCTCCATTGTAAAAAAACGAAGCATCGAATTACCCATGGTGCTGTCTGAAAACTGCACTTTAGGACTTAGAAAATATAAGACCAAACCCAGTACAGCCTGTAGATGCGTTGAAAGCAAAGCAAAAAAGCTTAATTTTTTATCTGAGGCGGTTAATACTTTATTTCCACTTAGACCACCTATCGCTGAAAAAATGGTCAGAATGATCAGGAGAAGCACGACCCAACGAAGTATAGAGTGGGCATGGATAAGACCTTCGTACATAGTTTTGTTTTTGTTAGTTTCCTGCTAAAGTAAGCAAGAAATGAAAGCCGTAACCAACATTGTTTTTTTGAGAAAAAAGGAATCAAACCTGGCATTAGAAGTTATAATGCATTAAGAAGATCGGACAAACACAATATTATCGGATGTAATCTTTCGCTCTTGCAAATAGTGATCAATATTTTTTAAAAGTTTTAATTGTCCATCATCCTCAATGGCATAACTTTCATAGCCAGCATTACTGAGTATGTCAGCAGCAATAGCATGATTAGTATCATCTCCTTTATTAGAGAGATATTCCATGGCAATAGTCAGGTCACAAGACAACAGGGATCTTTTAAGTCCTTTCAATACAGCAGGTTCACCTCCTTCTACATCTATTTTGATAAATGCTTTGTTGATATTTTGTGCTTCTATCAGATCATCCAGCATGATGACTGGAACGGTGGTGATAGTTTGGACAATTTTTTTAAGCCATGTCTGCTTTTCATAAGCGCCTTCAATTGTGGTATTATATTCTGCATAAGGACCGGGATATTCATAGAATACTACTTTTCCGTTTTTTTCACCAGCGGCCTGATGAAAGGCAACAACATTACTGCGTCCTCTCGTATTATCGATCAGGATGTCATATGAAGAAGAAGAAGCTTCAATGCTAAATACTTTTCCATTTCCTGCAAGTACTGATGCCAACAAAGAATAATAACCATAATGTGCGCCAACATCAATAACTATATCGTTTTCCAAGAGGTGAAGGCACATAAATTTGGCAAGGCGTAGTTCAGAATCATGTGACTTGATCCTATTGAGAAGTAAATCAGTTCCTGCCGGCAAAAGTGTACGCATAGGCAATCCAAAAAAAGGATATGCCATCGTATATACACCGCGCCTGACGATGGGATAGAGTAAATAATTGAAAGCCATCAAGGCAGGATACATGACAGGTGATTGCCTCCAGCGACCCGTTTTTGATGATCTCGCTTTTGCTTCGGCCTTCAACAACCGATTCCATATTGCATCTCTTGTAGTCACATTATTTTCTTTCACGGCAAATCTTTTCCATAACAAATGACGTCCAATCCTTCCTGATAACCATAAGATGGAATCACTGCAAATCCTAATTGTTCATATAAGCGTTGAGCAGCTTTCATTTCATACATGGTATCCAACAACATTTGATGATATCCATGTTGTGTCGCCAGTTCCATGATTGCTGTAGCTAATTTTCTCCCAAGTTGAAACCCACGATATTGCGGAACTAAATACAATCTCTTCATCTCAGCAACACCGGGTGATAATGTACGAATGGCCACACAGCCAACAATCTTACCGGTTGATTCTTCAATGGCAATCAGTTTATATTTTCCACTTTCTGCGTAAACAGATTCCAGATTATTAAACTCATCTTCAAACGAAGTAAAACAAGCTTTATCGTCAAATTCATCCTGGTAATCAATCAATAATTGACGTACTGTATTCCATTCTACTTCAGTTTCAGGCGCCCTGATTACAAATGCTGACATCATTCAAGTTATTCAGAACGATGAAGCTATTAATTTGCAGCAGAAATCACAGGGATTAATAGTCCGGTGTTTGAAAAAGAAAGGCTCAAAGCGATTAAAAGCATGCTCAATTGTGAGTGGTACCACTTAAATTCATTCTTTTACTACCTCATCCTGCTACCATCATGACGAAGCTTCGCAAACAAACTTTTTTTGAACCCAAAAGCAAACCACTTCTATCTCACGAACAGTTTCTGATACGACAGTTAAGATTTGTTCTTTATGCAATGGTGTTGATTGGCATTAGTCTTTTGATTGGGATGTTCGTCTATCATTGGGCAGGTCAGCTTGATTGGGTCAAATCATTTCACAATGCTTCGATGATTTTATCAGGAATGGGTGAGGTTTATCCAATGCCCGATGACAAAGCCCGGATATGCTCCGGGGTATATGCTCTTTTCAGTGGGGTTGTATTTGTATCGACGATTGCAGTAATGTTTGCCCCGCTGGGTCATCGCATCCTGCACATTATGCATCTGGAAGCAAAAGATCAGGGTTAAAAGCCACTTCATAATTCCAACCAAATTCATGGTATTTTTGCCTCACCACCCCTGTACTTCATAATCATCTTTATGACCTTCGGTTTAAATATCCTATCGTGTATGAGGCTATGCATGGGCAGTCTTATATTCATTTCCATCCTTTTTGGACAGTCTCTACAAGCTCAACAGGAAGAACCATATTTGATCCGTTCGGATGAGGTGGCCCCGGAATGGGTACTCCGTATGTATCAGAAAGATGCTGATCCGGGCGAAGTCATGCGACTTTACAAGGAGTATTACAGCACTCATGCATTTGTGAAGAATCAACACACACAATATTACAAGCGATGGATATCAGGCCTGGGCAAAGCGGTAATTGCACATCCTGAAAGTGACAGAGAATATTTGAAGCAATATGAAAAAGCAAAGTCACAACGAATGCCAACAGCATGGACTCCTGTGGGTCCAATTGATTGGGATCATAGTGCTGCTGCTAAAAGTTACGCTCCGGGCTCCGCGCATGTTTACACAGTAGAGCAATCTGTATCTAATCAGGATATCCTTTTTGCGGGAACTGCGAATGCCGGAATTTGGAAAAGCACAAATCATGGCTTAAACTGGTCTGCCTGTACACGTGATTTTTTGACAGGAAGTGTGCTCGCGTTAGAGATT
>JALYSC010000198.1 GCA_030855005.1 Bacteroidota bacterium
TAAGCAGCCGAATTTCCCAATCGCTCGACTGCGAGGTAAAATGTACACCGTAGAAGGAAGAATTATGTTTTTGCAAGCGGGATTGAATATCATCAGCAGTAATGCCTGAATAATATCGGTCAATAGGAGGACTGTACAATACATAAAAGAAAGCAGGGCCATCTTTCATTGACAAATACTGGTAATTCAAAGATATTCCGGAGTGGGCCCACCTGGAATCGAACCAGGCACCTATTGATTATGAGTCAATTGCTCTAACCGAATGAGCTATAGGCCCGCAATAATTGATCAAATATAAGATTTGAATTTAAAGTTTTCTTGGGCATACATGTTGGCACCTGTTGTCCCGATGCATCGGGAGAGTCAATTGCTCTAACCTCCCGATGCATCGGGAGAGCTATAGGCCCTAAGAATGGCAAAGATAAATTTTTCAGGGAAACTCAGGCAATTGGTAACCTTTGATCTACAATTAGGAGGCAGCTTTGACTTTTTGGGTTATAAGGTTATAAGCTTATGGGTTTATTAGAAAGTTTGGAACTAAGGAAATATTCATATGATAAGTACCAAATTGAAAAACTTATAATTCAGTGAAGCATACAAGTGTCTATACCTGAACTTCCTTGGTGTTCAGTTTCAAAATCTAAATCAGAGAACATTAAAATTTAAAAGTTTTATTTTTTTAATGAAAAATCACGGTCAACCGTGATTTTTAGGCGTAATAATCACGGTCGACCATCGTAATTCAGCCCAATTATCACGGTTGGGCTTTGAAGATGATTATTCTTCGATTTTGATAAGCCTAACCTCCACCCGCTGATTTCGCTTCCTTCCTTCTGGAGTTTGATTGGTAGCAACAGGTTTGCGCTTGCCATAACCTTTGGAAATGACACGGCGACTTTCGATGCCTTTGTTGATTAGATATGAAGCCACGGACTGAGCTCGCTCACTACTGATCCGATCACAATATTCATCTGCAGGCAAACCATTAGTATGACCTGATACTTCGATGATTGTAGTAGGGTTATCGTAGAGGAATTCATACAACTCATTGATCGATGGAATTGCCTCTTGTTTAATGTTGATACTGTCAGCATCAAATTGAATTTTCTCCATACGGATAGGTTCGCCGGAGGAAAGTCTTTCTGAGGTCAACTCAGGAAGCACTTTTTCGCGAACGACAAATTCCGATGTTGCGGTGCAACCATTCTGATCCGTGATGACAACCGATCCACTTCCTAATGGAAGTTTTGTTGCCTGTTGCGTTGTTTCACCTGAATTCCATTTATAGCTATAAGGAGATGCACCACCTTTTATTTCTATCGAACCCTTACCATCACTGATGCGATCGTTCGTTGCTGAACGAAGATTAACTACTGATACCTGCATAGCTGCGGGAGCTTTTAATTCATAATCAATTTTACTTTTTTGTCCGGATGCATCCGTGATGTCAAGCGTATATTTTCCTGCAGACACATTTGTGATCGAAGCAGATGCGGAACCATTGCTCCATGAATATGCATAAGGCGCTTTACCACCTTTCGCCACCGCTTCCAGGCTTCCTTGCGAAGCGCCTGCACATAAGATTTGATTTGACTCACGAATAGAAACACTCAGAGGTAGTATTTCTTCTTTAATGTCAACGCTTACTTCGGCAGAACAGCCATTTGCATCTGATACAATTAGTTTGTGATTGCCAGGACTTAGATTGGTGACCTGGAGTGAAGTGCTATTTGCAGGCCATGCTTTTCCGGCATAACTGTAAGGCATCTTTCCTCCGGTCACTTTTAGTTTTAATTCACCATCTGCATTGCCAGTTGAAGCTGATGCAATATCTGACGCAGTTACTACAAGCTTTTCTGGTTCAGTGATTTCGTGAGTAAGATTAGAAGATGTACCTGCGGCATCTTTGATCACTAATGTGTAAGATCCAGCACCAAGATTTGATATTGTGGCAGTAGTCCATTCTCCACCATTACCTTGCCATACATAAGTGAAAGGTTCTTTACCACCATTCACTTCAACAGATAATGAAGCAGATTTTTCCCCAGTGCAATTCAGATCGCCTACATGTTTAATTTTTGCAACAATGGGTTGAATGTTTTCACTAATGCTGACAGAAGCGGAAGTAGTACATCCATTATTATCTGTAACTGTCACTACATGTGTACCAGCGTTTAATTTTTCAGCGCGTGAAGATTTTTCACCATTATCCCAGAGGTAGGAATATTTTTCTTTGCCACCTTTAGCAGTAGCGATGGCACGACCATTACTTCCATTTAATGATGTTGCACTCTCAGCTGTAGTGGTTAATTCCAATGGTAGCGGAGCATCAATTGTAATTGCAGTTGTCGCAGTGTGACCTGTTGCATCTGTAATAGTGAGTGTAAATAATCCTCCCTTTACAGGTGGGATTGTTTCTGTTGTCACACCTGAACTCCACTGATATCGATACGGCTCTTTTCCTCCTGTAACAATGGCTTTGACGCCTTCTGTAAGTTCATTAGCGCAAAGGATTGCCTTTGGTTGATCAATGATCACCGTCAGCGCAAGAATATTTTCCTTGATCTCTGTCTCACCTACTACAGTACATCCATTAGCATCAGTAACGGTAACAGTATGAGAGCCGGGGGCAAGCTTAATTGCACTGGTTGAAGATTCGCCGGTATCCCATTTAAAACTAAAAATGCCAGTTCCTCCATTAGCTTTGGCAGTTGCGCGACCATTATTTTCTTTTGTAGTGGCAGCCGACTCCTGTTGGATGGTGACCACAATCTCTGCCGGTTGAATAACTTTTGTATTTGCAGTACTGATAGTACTCATAGCATCAGTGATGGTAACCTGGTAATCGCCTGCTTTCAGATTATCAATTGCCTGAGTCCGCTGACCACTATTCCAACTATATTGAAATGGACTTTTTCCACCAATAACTTCAGCAATCAATGAAGCACCTGATCCTTCGAAACATTTTACTTCCGATGTCTGACGAATCGAAGCATTCATTGCTGAGATATTTTCTCCAACAATAACTGTTGCACTTGAAGAGCATCCATTAACATCAGTTACTGTCACACCATGAAAACCTGGAGACAAAGTTTTAATTGCGGCACTTGTTTCACCGTTATCCCATTTATAAGTGTATGGAGTTTTTCCACCAGTAGCTTTTGCCTGCGCCTGTCCATTCGATTGATTGACTGCCGCAGGTGATGTTAGTTCAATAGATGCAAGAAGTGCAGTAGGGAGCTTTAATACAATGGATGAAGTTGTTGTGTTACCTGCTCCATCTGTCACGGTTACAGAATAAGAACCTGCGGGTAAATCTCTGAGTGCAGGTTCAATTCCATTTTGTGAGCTCCATGCATACTTGTATGGTGTCTTGCCTCCGGATGTCTCGACCATTAACTCGCCTTCGGGTGACCCGGTGCAAAGATTTTCTTTAAGGATAGTAATCTTTGTGGTAAGTGGTTGCAGACTTTCAGAAATACTTAAAGTTGCAATTGCAGAGCAACCTGATTTATCAGTTACAGTCACTGTATGAAATCCGCCGGAAAGTTTAGTTGCTGTTTGAGTTGATTCCTGGTTATCCCATGTATAGATATATTGGCCTGAACCGCCATTCGCTTTTATATTAGCGCTTCCATCGCCAACGGGTGATCCACTGGATGATTTTATGAGTTCTACTTTTGCTTCAACTTGCGGATTAGGTATCACGTATTTTGTAGACTTCGTTAATCCGCCTGCATCGTTGACGGTCACTGAATATTCACCTGTACCAAGTTGAGTGAGTTTAGAGGTAGTATGATTATTTGACCACACATAAGTGTAAGGTGGTTTTCCTCCTGCGACATTTACAGAAATAGCACCTGATGGTGCAGCACTTTTACAATCGAGTGGAGTGTCCAGTTTTATCGTCAGGATAAGCGAAGATTCCCATTGAATAAGATATAGGCCTTTATCTTTTGTGCCGGTCCATATTGAACCATCTGCATCAACGTCAAGACAATTGACAAACTGACTTGTAAAATATTGGCCGGGACCGAAGCGCTGATATTTTTCAGCAGTTACATCATATCCGGTCATCATATTGGAAGCAATCCATACTCGGCCTTCGTCATCAACTGCGATATCACGTATTTGTCCTTCTACGTTTTTCAAATCGAGTGCGATGGGATTCCATTTACCGCGGCTGTCGACCTGCCAGAGAAAATCATCACCGAGTATCCAAAGATTATCGCCCCATGCATCTACACCGACGAAATTGAGATAGCGTTCCTGCAGTGTCCATTTATCTCCTGAACCAGTCAGCATGCCATCGTTGGTCGCGATGTAAGTTGTGCCGTTGGTGTGAATAAAAATATCATTGATCTGATCGGATGTGAGTTTGCGATTACCGGTATGTAAACGCTGCACAATTTTCAATGGTGCGACCGATATTTGAAACGCACCTGCTTCGCGTGTTCCGATCCAAACTGTTTTTGACTTCTGGTCGTAAAAGGCGCAGGAGATATTGACGTTACCGAGCAGTGATTGCATTTCGGAAGTACTCCATTCTATTTGCGCATTGCCGCCGCGTAACATGAGTAGTGAAGTGGTGCCTGCGGGTACTGTTACTTTTTCCACGACGTCAAGTGCCAGGACTTTATTGAGTCCATTTCCATTAGCTACCCATTTGATATTGTCAGCATCCACCCAGATATTGTGGATGGGGCTGGTCTGATCGAGAGCTTTGCAGCGATCGACGAGGACACTTTTTTCCTGCGCCGGTAGGGTGGCTGGGAAAAATGCAGTCAGAATGAGGGTTGAAAAGAAAACGTAGATATGATGCTTTACCATGATAATCAGCTAAATAGGGGAAGAGAAGGGACAGGATGATTGGTCCAAGGGCTTAACGTCGGGAGAGGGATAGATGTTTCTTAATGCGATGTAAATGTAAGAGGATCAAAGGATCACGGGAGCACTGGATCACGGGAGCACTGGATCATGGGAGACACTCGATCACTGAGCAAATGACAATTTGGATTTTTAGGGGTTTAGAGTAATTCCCTATTTCTAAACCTTCTAAACCGGTTGTCACTAATGGTGACAATACTCAACCCTCTCAACACTGTGAGGAAGATAAATTGTGGCTACCTGAGAGTCACTAAAAACTTCACCAGCGAATTACCTCCGCTCGATTATGCGGACCCCTCCGGGAGATTCCTGGCCTTTGCCATTGATGGAGTAGATGAATGAGAGCATTGCATAGCGGCCGATGGAGTTGGAGCGTACCTCTTCGATATAATTGATGTCGGCAGTTCTGGAAAGGCCGCGATTTTCATCGAGGGCATCGAAGACAGAAAACAAGACCTGGCCTTTATCACCCGGGAGAATGTATCGGGATATCGATGCCTTTAATAATGGCAGTGATTGATTATCGCCAAAGGCATCACTGGAGTAGAGGTTATAATTATAGCTGCCTTGTACCCTCCATTTTTTCCAAACAGTTAATGTTGCATCAACAAAATAATTTTCCAACAATGTGTTTTGATTCAGCGATTCATTAGTAGCGAAATAATTATCGGTAAATGTCCATTGACCACCAAAATTATATTCCAGTACCTCGGAATTCATATTGGAAAAGGAGATGCCTGCACTGCGCGACCATCGATTTACATCCAGTAAATCTGTATTGATGACATTTTGTGTTTTAGTGTAAGCCAGATTAGCGTTTATGTTGAAGCGGCTATGAATGGGTTTGAATGGACGGCCAAAAGATGAATACAGACTAATCTTTTTCTCATTATCAATATTGATCGGAGTAGATACTTCCCTGAATTGTTCATCTGTATTTCGGGCAGTGATGATTTTATTTTCTGTTAATGAACCACTCAAGGAAGTAAAGAAGCTTGTTGAAGAAAACTGCGAAAAGGCATGAAAGTTGGCTCTGAAATCATGATTGTATTCAGCATTCAGATCAGGGTTACCAATGTATAAGCGTAGCGGATCCGAATTATCAATCACAGGGGAAAGTTGAGTAATCGATGGCGCATTTACACGAGTTGTATAGGAG
>JALYSC010000199.1 GCA_030855005.1 Bacteroidota bacterium
TTCTTGTACTCATATTCGAGATTGACAGCACCATTCTCATCATAGTTGCGAAAGAATCCGTGTTGTTTGCCTTCCTTGTAGGCAATCTCCTGGCGAAGTTTGAAAGTTTTATCATCATACATTTTAACGATACCATCAAGATTGCCATTGAGGTAAGGACTTGTTTTCAGGATCTTCCCATATTTGTAGGCGATCTGGGTGCCTTCAAACTTACCCAGGTGGTAGTTGTTTTGTTCTTCGATCTGACCGCGTGGGGAATATTTCATTGCTGGTCCTTCGAGCCAGCCATTGACAAAATTCGATACGGAGGTGATGTATCCTTCATTGCTGTATTCCACCCACTGACCGGTCTTCTTATCATCCAAAATGAAACCTTCATTCACTAATTGGCCAACAGGATCTTTACGGGTAGCATGTTTGATATTGCTACCGGAAATATCAGTAAGGATAAATCCTGACATATCTCCTGTTCCATCTTTCCCTTCGGAGCCAGGTTTGCATGAAAGAATCGAAAGGAAGAGTGTTGTCAACAGGATAAGTGTTAGGTAAGATTTCATAGTTAGTTGAGCGTTTCGCAACATGAGTCAAGGATGTGTTAATCGAAAGGCAAGAATAGAGAAATTTATAATTTTAGTAGACTTTATTATCATGTTTAGCAATTTATTAAGTTCCCTCTTTTGGATTGTTGTAACCTAATATCGATGTTTGCACAATTGGCAACTATTAGAAAATTATGAAATCCTCATTTGAGCCAGCGATGAAGAATAAAACTCTCTTAATGTTTTTCGTAGGATTTGTGGGTTTATTTTTGAGTTCCTGTTTCCTGAAAAAAGAGAACTCAAGCTCCCTTGATTATCACCTTGTCAAATCAAATATGGAAGATATTTCAGGAGTGGAGTGGACCAATGCTGCTGGCAAGAAGCAGATTATCCAAAAGGAGCAAGGTCACTGGTATTATGCCGGTATGGAAGAAGTCGATTCTTCAAAATTTACAACCTATCTCCACTCTGTGATTAACGCACAGGGTGCAGCATTCAGCGAGCTGGCAACAACTGAGAGTTTAACCATGATGGAAAAGTTAACCTTGTATGGGAGTAATATGGTTGCTCCCGCTGTCATCACAGCTTATAAGAGCAATGATCTGGTCAATTCCTGGTTGATTCATTCAACGGCAAATACCGAATTTATTTTTCTTTCAGATTCTTCCGGTATTTATAAGCAGATATTCTCCAATCTTACCGAATTTTGGCCTTGATGGTCAATAAAGAAATCGCAGCGCAGTTTAATCTTCTCACCGCGCTCATGGAGCTCCATGGGGAGAATTCCTTCAAAACAAAAGCTTATCTCTCTGCTTATCAAAGTCTAAGGAAATGGGATCGACCATTATCCGAGATGACAGAAGCGGAATATGCAATGATTCCTGGAGTAGGTGCGTCAGCTGCCGCGAAGATTGGAGAGATCATTCAGAAGGGTAGTATGGAGGTTTTGGAAAAACTGAAAGCCATAACGCCTGAGGGTATTCAGCAATTGCTGCAGATTAAAGGTATGGGTCCAAAAAAGATCCGGGTCATATGGGATAGTCTTGGAGTAGAGACACCGGCAGAGTTGCTATATGCCTGTAACGAAAACCGGCTTGTAAATCTTCCGGGATTTGGATTGAAAACACAAGAAGATCTCAGTTCCAAAATCGCTTATTTTCTCGACTCACAACATCGGTATTTATATGGAGTGATCGAAAAAGAGTTGCTTGAATTTGAAGCGAAATGGAATAAAATATTTCCAAAAAACAAATTAACGTGGGTTGGTGATGTAGCGCGAAAATCTCCGATCATCAGTTCTATTGAGTGTATTATTTCTCCGGTGATTGAATTGAGTAAAATTGAATCGTTTGATGGACTTCAGATCACTGAGCAAAAAGATGATACGGTATTTTCAGTCATGTATGCAGAAAGGTACCCCATTCGATGCTATAATGTTCCGGTAGCAGATTATGTATCAAAATGGAGTGAGGTAACTATGGCTCCTGCATTATTTTCCAAGCTTTCTTCAGCTATTGGGAAGCATATAGAGAACGATATTGATGAATTATTAAACGAAAATGGGTTTACTAATTTACCTGCTGAAATGATGGATTACGAGGATATTGAATCTTTAGATTCTACTTACTGGCAAGGACTCATTGAGCGTAATGATCTAAAAGGCATCTTACATAATCATAGTACCTACAGTGATGGAATCAATACATTGGAGGAAATGTCCAATCATGTCAGGGATGCAGGGTATGAATATTTTGGCATCAGTGATCATAGCCAGAGTGCATTTTATGCAAATGGTTTATTACCACAGCGGGTACTTGCTCAAATGGAAGAAATTGATGCGCTCAACGAAAAGATGGCTCCGTTTAGAATCTTTAAAGGGATCGAATCTGATATTTTAAATGATGGTTTATTGGATTACGAACCTTCATTGTTGGCAAAATTTGATTTTATTGTCGCTTCCATCCACAGCAACCTGCGTATGGATGAGGATAAAGCAACTGCTCGTCTTATAAAAGCAATTGAGAATCCATATACCCGAATACTTGGACATCCAACGAGTAGATTATTATTGGCTCGTCCGGGCTATCCGATCGACTATAAAAAAGTAATTGATGCATGTGCGGCGAATAATGTGGTAATGGAGCTCAATGCAAATCCTCAACGGATGGATATTGATTATAGCTGGATTCGCTACTGCCAGGAAAAAAGTGTGATGATCTCTATCAATCCGGACGCTCACAGCCGAAGTCAGGTGGAGTATGTGAAGTTTGGTGTATTCTCGGCGCGAAAAGGAGGGCTGAAGAAGGAAAATTGTCTGAATGCGAAGAAGCTTGGAGATTTTTCTGAGTGGGTACAACAAAAAAAGTAGAAAAAAAATGTATTTATTTTCAAAACTCACCATTTCTGGTGAACCTGGATTCACATTATTTTTCGACGAAATTTATTTATTTCAATATATATATGTGTCACAGGATCGAAGAGGACACTACAAATTCTTTAAGCATAGTCATGTTTGTTTCACTTTCATTCATTTCGCGTTTGAAAATATACCCCATTGGGGTATATTTTATTTCAAAAAATTTATTAAGCAGAGATAAAGAGTCTAAATTAATTTTTGATTTTTAGTGTAAATATTTATTTGCGTTTGACTATTGTTATTAAATCATAATTACCTTTCCTCAATCAAGGAATTTTATTCGAGGGAATATATTATAACGAATTTGACTTCTTGTATAACACCAAATGTTTTTGAAAGTATTATTTAATAGCAATGCATGAGCATTGAAAAGAAGGTTACGTATGAGTCAAAGTCGACCTTTTAGATTGTTTTTATTCCTGGTATTTAATGTGATTTGTGCTTTTCAATTTGTAATAGGTCAGGTAACTGTTTTTAGTGATGACTTTTCTTCAAACACGAACAATGCATGGACCACAAGTGGACAGATAGGTTCCAGTGCATGGACAGTCTATAGGGCTGGGGATGATTGGGGAGCAAGGAGAGATGCAAATGCTAACCAGCTTGAGCTTTCGAATGATATCAGCGGGACAGCTAATCTCTTGGGATATGCATTAGTCACAACCCCCACGACTTCTTTTGGAACTCCCTTTAATCCCATATTAAATGTCGGTAATGTTGTTACCTGGTCTTTTAATTTCCGGCAGACCCAAGCTGACCCTGGTGGTTTTAATAGCGGGGATTATGGCATAGGTTTTATTCTTGCCGGACAATCCGCCACGACCAATACAACTGGGAGTGGCTATGCAATCGTACTAGGTCAGTCGGGTACAACGGATCCCATCCGCCTGGTCAGTTATTCGAATGGCATCGGGGCAAATATGAATCTTACGAATGTCATTGTATCCAGTACCAGTGGGCTTTCTGATTTTGGAAATCAATTTATCAGTGTGCGGGTAAGCTACAGGCCTTGTATAAATCAATGGGACCTTTCGATCCGAAATGATGGCCCATCCGAATTTGAAAATCCGTTGGCAGGTACGCTGGTTTTTCAAAGTACTGGCGTAGATGCTCTCTATACGGGTATTCCGCTAAATATGATGGCAGCGTATTGGCAGGGGAATATAGCAGCCGACAGAACGGCTTATTTTGATAACATTTCGGTAAAAACTTCAGTTTGTCAACAACCCTCCACGATGCGCTGGGTATTGCTGAATGAGTTTTCAACCAACGGTGCGTGTATCAGTACAAGTGATTGCGGAGCAAATATGATCTGCTATGGTCTTGAATATACACCTTTGTATACAGGTGTTATGAGCAGTTATACCAGCATCTTTTTTATGGATTGCAACGCAGGTGTCAATCCAATAGTCACGAATTCAACCTGCGTCATGTCGGACATGAGTGGATTCCTTGATTTTTGCGTAGTTGCAGATTCCATATCAATGTTTTGTTCAGCTAATTCTGGCAACATTCGGATTGGAAGTGGGGTATCACTTATTATTCACCAGGCTTGTTTTACAGTTCCCACTAATGGAAATCTTAACATCACCAAGGATATTACTTTCCAGGGAAATCCGATAACCGTAGGGGTGGATTCTGCTGGTGCCGGAGGATCTGAGATTGATGTTGTGAATAACTATATACCGCTATCAATTAATGGTGCAATCGAATGTGCATTACTCCCATTACGTTGGCTTGAATTTTCTGCTTCAAATCATGGCGAACTACAAAGCTTGTTATCATGGTCGACTGCGGACGAGATAAATAATTCCCATTTTGAAATTCAGCGTAGTAGTGCAGTGGATGGTCAGTTTCAAACAATTGGAAAAGTAAATGCAATGTCAGCAGGGTCAGGTCTGAATCAATATCAATTTATTGACTCACATGCTGTACGCGGAACTAATTATTACAGGCTTCGCCAGATAGATTATGATGGTCGATCTGATCTTTCTCCTATAAGAAAGGTCACTTTTTTGAATTCAAATACATTACAAATAAAAGTTTGGCCGAACCCGGTTCGGGACCGCCTGACTGTTTCCATCTGGAATGCAGAAGAAAATGGAAATTTCTATATCATGGACATGACGGGAAAAATTATACTAGAAGAGGAATTTGAAAAGGGCGTTACGGACCGTGAAGTCGTTATGGATACGCTGGCTACCGGAGTATATAGTTTGATTGTGAAGAGTAGCATGGATTCGCATATTGAGAAAATAATAATTGTTGATTAAAAAAGCACATGTAAGTAGTCTTCATTGTGCTGACTGAATTGATCAATCGTAGTTGTAATAATTTTTAAGCATAATAATAAAGGGCTTTCACAGAGCTTATTTATTTAGTAAACCCAAAAATCATGAGTGAACTGAGTCCAAACTCTGTCTGCCGGTGTATGCATAACCCGGCTACAATCCGTCCAAATAATAACAAACTCCTAAATCTCTCTCCTATGGTATCTATTACCCAGCCGATGGCACGGAAGTCTATTTCTATGCAGTGTAATCAGCGTATGATGTTGGTGATGCTCTTCGCCAGTTTTTCTATGTTGTTAAATGCCCAATTGCTCCAGTGGAATACATTTGGAAATCTCGGCACTGAAACATCTGAGCCAAGTGTATTTGATGCTGTGGGAATTACATCAGCTAATCTCACATTAGGATCAGTTACTCCTGCTGGAAATGGTAATCGATTTGGGGGTAACGACTGGTTTGATACTGGTGATTCAAATCCAACTACGCTTGCAGAATCTGTATCAGGCAATGATTATATACAGTTTATAGTGACTCCTGATGCCGGCTATTCTTTTAGCCCTACTGCTTTAGTTTTTAGTTGGGATCGCTCAGGCACAGGGCCCACTTCTGTAACATTACGTTCTTCAGTGGATGGTTATGCAGCTAACCTTGGATCAGTTACTGGAATGGCAGAGGCGATAACAACTGGAAATACAATCACTATTTCAGGATTAACAAATCTCATTACTGCGACCACATTTAGGCTTTATGGATATGAAGCTACCGGTACGAGTGGTAGTGGAGGATTTGATGT
>JALYSC010000200.1 GCA_030855005.1 Bacteroidota bacterium
ATTTGTATTTCCATTTGAATTTTATTGGGAAACCAGACTGAAAAAACCAAAAATATTTTATGGCGCAAAAAATTTTGACTTGGCTGCTTTTACAAGACGAATTCAACTATTGGAGAAATCAAAGAAAAATTTTGAAGAGGCTGTGGCTCAAGCCAACAATAATAATACAACTGCTTTATTAAATCTGGCTTCCACGTTAACACTACTAGGTAAACCCCAGGAAGCCATGGACATTCTTCTTGGAACTTCATGGATTGAAAATCAAAAAAATAAGGCAGATATTTTGAGAAGCATAATTCTTATCGAGCTGGATATTTCAAATAAGAAAAAATCACTTGAAATCCTTAAAAGGATTAGTGAGAAAGGGAATATGCAGGAACAAATAATTGCACGGACGAACATTGAAATAATCTCAAATGATAATTACAAACCGTTAGAAGTATTATCTAAATGTAATGTTTTTTCTGGTAGCAATAGGACCATTTATCCTGGAACTGACAGTAAGGAGATTTCTTTAAATGATGCCTCTGATACTAATTTAAGTTATATGTGTGTTGATGACGTGGTCTATGTTAAGGTTTTATCCACGAATTCACCTATGGTGATAATTAATTCTTGTAAACCAGATGTGTCATGGGCAATAGGAAAACAATATAATCAAGGAAGTATTTATAACTATGACAAAGGCTATATTACTTATTGTCCACTTGAAAAATTACTAATGATATATGATAACTCAGATATTCTGAAGCGAATGATCACCTATAAAATTGGATTTGATTAAGCAGCCCTGTTCAATAATAGAATAAAGAATACATAATCATTGATCAATTTTCTTATCAACCACTGATAGTCGGCAGGTGGTGTCCTGGACTTTTGCCATGCAATAACATATTAGAAATTGTAGCAAAGACATGTATTGCTTGATTTTAGTAATGCGCTGAATATAGCTTTCTCGGAACACTGAAAGTATAAAACCCATTGATAAAATAAACCCTAAAGCGTAAAATACATTCAGCGCTAAAGACGTGCTGATTAATTATTTTTTAAACCTGAACCAAATATTGTACTTCTTCCGTCTTGTGTAGGACAACTTAGTGATATGGCCAGAGGCCAAGAGGTTACTTGTCCAACGCTCTAACCCAATATGTATTTTTACATGACTCAAAAGAGTAAAATTTTGCGAAAGGCACCATTTTTCAGTGCCTCTCGCAAACTATTGATCGCGAAAATGAAAGATCTAATAGTATTTCCAATCCTGTTTCTAATGTATTATATCTTTTCTCAGCCTATTTTATTAAATCGCCTCTAGATGTGAACATCAGGGTTTTGGATTCAGCAGCTAATTTTATTTCTGCCTGAAATGTGCTGACTTTTTTGTCATCTGTCCATTTTTGCGCCTTGATGATTTTAGACTTAGGATGATTTCTATCAATATAGGAAAGAGCGATGGCAGGCAATTGATCTGCTTTTATTTCAACCACAACATTCATCCGGTGGCCGGTTGAGTCATACCAGGCCATGGCCGGCATCCCTATTAATTTAAATGTTGCTTCGTAATTTCCTTCTGTTTCTTTCCACGTGGCTTTTGCATCTCCATAATTTTTGATAAATCCTTTGAGAACAGCGTCTGGTGCTCCCGGAGTCAAGCTCATTTCTTTGCTCTGTGAATAAGCACTTGTTGCACAACAATACAATAAGAATGCAAAAATGAATCGTGTCATGTTTCTATAAATTGAATGGTGAATTTACTTTATGCTTTACCATTTACAGAAGAGATCATAATGTGAACTAGTCTCCTCCAAATGCAATACCGTGATTTCCGGGTGGTCGTAAAGTTATGTTTTTATGTTTTAATTGTTTTATTCATGACTGAAGGGAATCTCTAAAAACCTGGATTAAACATCTTCTCTCCCTTTAGGGGAAAGGGGATGAGGAAGCAATTGAGAAGTTTTTAGAGGTTCCTTGAAGGTTAAGACATTGGGTCCCTATTTCAACTAGCATGACTGAGTAATCATAGAAAAAAACTTTGACGTAAACAATGTCGCTGATGGTTTCTAATCAATTGATGACAGTCACATCCCCCTTGATATTCTCCCGTGTACCATCACTGAGGGTATAGTCAATGGTGTAAAAGTAAACACCTGACAATGACATCCCTTTCGCTGTATGTCCATCCCAGACTTTTAGAAATTCTCCAGGCAGGATATTGGATTGATGGTGAACCAATCCACCCCAACGATCAAAAACCAAAATCTGATCAATAGATTTAAAACTTACCGGCTCAATGACAATTTCAAAGACATCGTTGACCTGGTCATTATTAGGAGTAAAAACGTTAGGTACAAACCGTATGGGCAAATGCGTGACGTCTATCGTGATAGTATCCTTTGCCACACACCCACCCACAGTTGTGGCTTCAACGATGTAGGATATATTATCTCTTACAATCACCTCCGTTGAAAGGCATGTTGAGCAATCCATATGAATCCCCGGTGTCCATCTAACGTGTGATACTGGCAGATTGGATGAGGTGGCCAATAACAAGTGTTTTCCATATAGTGTCGAGGTGTCTTCTATTGTCTTAATCAGCAATGGCGGTCCATCAGGAACAAATAATTCCTGCTTGTCAAAGCAACCATATTCATTTGAGATAATCGCCGTGTACGCACCTGCAGGCACGGTCAAAGAAGAATGAGAAGGAAAGACCCAATCATTGAGTGTGAACTTGTAGGGATCTTCAACTCCCGTGACGGAAAGGATCCTAAGAGAGCCATCTTCTGCTCCTTCACAGGAAGGTGATGTAATTTCATAATCCGTTATGATAATTGGATCAGGAAATAAAATCAATTCAAGAGTAACAATACTATCACATTGTTGAGTTCTTGTAAAAGCATGCTGATAAAAGCCAGCTTGATTATAGATTGAATCACCAAATGCATAGCTCAGCCCTTCACAAACGGTGGCAGTTGCTGTGTAATAGGAAGGAAGGATTTCAAAGCTTATGGGAGTTGAGATAATTTTGCAATTACTGTTGGTTAGGTTGGATAATGTAGTGGCATATAAAAACCTGAAATAATGTTTACCCGGTGATAAATCCTGTACCTGGTATGTAAAAGCATTTCCAAGAGCGAGGTCATCCCAACTTACTGAATCAACACTCGTCTGCCACTGGACAAAACCGACATCTGTATCCATTTGTGTTGTCAATAAGGGTAGTTCGCTTTCACAAAATTTTCCACCTGGCTGGAGGTTAATGTTGACATTGGGTCCACATGCGCGAAAAACTATATTATCAAGTGCAAGATCATTACCTCCACCTCCGGGTGCATTATTACGCAATGTCAATTTTAGTGTTGACTGTCCGGTGCCTGAAGTGAATGTGAATCCATAGGTATGCCATAATTCATCCTGTGGGATCAGCCCTGTGGTATATTGTAGCACATCATTAATATAAAAGCTGACGTCGGGCAAAATGTGGCCCCCTATACCGTTACGGATCAGGTTGATAGCATCTGCTGAAAATTCATAAAGTGTATTTTCACACGCATTGTCTATCAGCTGTTCGTAAAAGATGCCCGGTGACTCGCTGGCATTGATCACCATCATATATCCGCCTGGATCTTCGCTGTTATCACCAATTGGTAACCAGGCAGCCCAAAGTGAGGACCATTTGGACATATCATTCGTCAATGTGTATGTTCCATCTGTCGGAGGCATTTGTACGGTGTACTGAAATCCCGGTGCCAGGTTAGGGTCGACCGGGTATATGATTGCGCTTCCACTGCCAAAATCTCCGTCTGAGAAAATATTGCTTCCCAGGCTACCACCACACAAGGATGCCTGCGCGGAAAGAATGGTTTGAATAAAAACAAAGAATACTAACTGAGAGAGTGCCTTTAATAGCATGCGAATAAAAATTGGTTAATGGAGCAATCATTAATATGCAGGAGTGGAGGGTAAGGAAAGCTCCGGGCGCAAGATTTCCATACCTGGTGAGCCTAATCAGATAATGAATGATTTGGTTCCCCGTATAAGGCGAGGTTTCTTAATGAAAACTTAATGGGTTTAAAAAAACTTCTTCTTAGATGGCTACGGAATACTTAAGAAGCCATAAGATTGATGTATTGTTTGTGGACAATCACTTACCGAAAGTAAAGGGTATAGATTTTGTCAGGACTATTCAAAACCAATACCAGGTAATTCTGACAACCGCATATAACGAGTATGCCATTGAAGGGTATAATCTAAATGTGGTGGACTACCTGTTGAAGCCGATCGAGTTCAGTCGTTTTCTTCAGGCCATTCAGAAGGTCAACAGGAATCAGCTTTCAGCAGTGCCAGAATCCGCAGCGCAAAAGGATCCATTTCATTTCTTCAATGTCGACAAAAAACAGGTGAAGGTCTACCTCAAAGACATTCAGTATATAGAAAGCCTGAAAGACTATGTAAAAATTCATACAGGTAATAATTACATCGTCACGAGGCTCCAGATTGGAGAACTGGACACTTTGCTGGTATCGAGTAATTTATTCAGGATCCACAAATCCTTTGTTATCAACCTGGATAAAGTTTCAGCATATAGTGCAAGTCATATTGAAATTGATGGACATGAAATACCGATCGGTAGGTCCTACAAGGAGTTGGTAATGAAAGAGCTGAAGCGGTAAAAATTTTCTGATTGGTTAGCCCTATGGAATCGAACACAAAAGAATACACTTAGCTTCTCTTCATTTGTTCTTCACACCACAAATATTTATCCGTAAGCTTCCAACTAAACAGTTTGTCAGGATTGATTCGCAGGGATTTCATTTTGGTTAAATACAAGTCATCATGTTTTTTGCGAAGACGTCTAACTTCCACTCCATTCTCTGGAAAAAACGTGAACCTGAATTCATTGGCACGATCATAATAGTAATGAAGTTCTTTTATAGATCCACCGAACTGCGACACAAGCGACTTAAGCACATATGAATCATAAGGGATTAATTCATCCGGCTTGTACACATACATGAGTTTTGAACAGAAGGATCTTGGCAATCCATAACCGCCCTTGGCTGCATTAGACGACAATCCATTCATTTGAATATAGCTTGCCATTGAGGTAATTGTACCAGCGTGTGATTTCTCAAATGCAAACGATTTGATGATTTCAAGGATTTTCAATTTGCTTTCATCTCCTGCACCAAGTGTGCGCCCAATACCATAAGCAAGGATAAATTTTTTAAAACCAAATTCTGACTCGAGGTATGTTTTCGCATCAATCTTATTTTTCATGAAATCGCGCAGTGCCACAGCATATTGCAAATCAGACGAGAGATGATTAGTCAATTCCTTGCGGGCAATACGGAGGACCTCAGGATCTAATTTCATGCGACATCAAATAGTTTAAAAATAATCGACCAAAACCGTAACGTTTTGACCTCCCCGATACATATAGTGATAGGATGACTTAAGATCATCATACGATTGTAACCTATTTTATCACTTCACAAGTCAAAACAATGAATGTCAAAGTATTTCAAGCCCGACTGGATGAACCCTTTATCCAAAGCGACCAGGAATCGCTGAATCAATTCCTCAACAGCGTCACCGTTAAGAAAACCGCCACCCAATATGTCCCCGGCGAACCGGACTATTGGTCAGTACTTGTCTTCTATGAGAATGGCGAATATCCAAAAGAAAATGGAAAGTCCTCAAGGAGAATTGGCAGAGAAATAGTTAGCCACACAGAAGACCCGGCACTAGTATTGACTGCTGACCAATTGGAAATTGTTACTGCCCTCAAACAATGGCGAAAAGACAAAGCCAGCGCAACTCATCAACCGGAATACCTGATCTGTCACAATGCTACAATAGAAGCGCTGTCAAGACAAAAGCCAAGAAACCTTACAGAGCTCGAGAAGATCAAAGGATTTGGAGAACGGAAGATTGCGAGTATTGGGGAGGATGTGATCGCGGTGTTGAATGCGTTTTGAAGGATCAAGGGATCAAGGGATCACAGGATCACTGGAAAGGGAAGATCACATGAATAAAAA
>JALYSC010000201.1:0-3628 GCA_030855005.1 Bacteroidota bacterium
ATATTAAGAAAAAACGTAATATATACAAATTTCATATGATTCTTAATAAACAATGATTAGCCCTGCCTTTCAGGGGGCAGGGGGTTAGCGAGATCTTCCTCACTACATACTGGGAACGCAAATTTGAAAAGATCCATTAAGATTTTTTAAGATCTGACTTCTCAGTATTGTAAGCTCTTACTTTTCTTACTCTCTTACGCTCACTCGGTCTCTGAGCCTGGACAAGGATGATCGTGAGGTGTCGAAGGGCTACCTGGGAGGCTTATACCCCGACTCATCCATTACCTTCTGCGTATCCTTTTGCCCAACAAGATCCTTCAAACTCATTTCCGGATGCTTTGCCATATAAACTTTTATTATCTGCCAGCCTAACCACGAACCTGTATTGCCGGGAGATTGAGCAGGCATACCAGGACTACTCGGACTTGGACCTATCAACTTCTGAATTTTATTAAATGAAGTTTCATAAAGCAGATTATTCGTGGTAAACGTAGTCCAGATATTACGTTCATTATCGATCGCCCATTGAAGTTTAGGAGCGGAATAATCCATGATCACAGAATCAGGTGCTTCAGGCATAAGTGCTTTAAGGATAAAAAGCTTTTTGCCATTGTGGATCATGTAATCAATCATGCGGTTGCCGGAAGGTTGACCCATCAGATCATCAACCCAGACCTCCATCGTTCGACGCGTGATATGTTCTTTATTGTAGGACCTTGTCAGGTATTCAGAGAATGCATTGTTGAGTCCATTGTATTGGAGATAGGGAAATTCCTCACCGAGAAACATTTCCAGGCTGATCCCGATCCCATCTTTCAGGCTGTCCTCAGCATATATAAATGGAAAGTATCCGAAATCAGAGATAGTAGAATAGATCTTTGGTGTTTCCTTTTCAGGGAAATAGTATTTGGCATAAGAAAATGCCTTAGAAAGCTCTTTTTCCAAAGGTCGCAGATCGGGTAAGATTTGCTGAACAGTATCATACAACCATTGTGTACGGGGATGCCTGATCCAGGATTGGATAACCTGCAACCTGGCTTCCGGATCATTCGTAGCGATGAGATCATCTGTCTTAGGCATCACGAAATCAAAGAAAACTTTCGAAAACGCAGGATTTTCATCCGTCAGTTTTTGAAGCCGAATAGCATCAATTGTAGTATCTCCTAACAATTCCTGCTCGAAGCGTGTTATATGGATGTCAACATCGATATTGGAGACATCGGGTATATTTGCATCACTGGCAGGTTTACACCCCAGCAGGAAGGCAAAAGGAGTCATTAGCCCTAAAAACCCAAATCTCTTCATTGTCTGTGTTAACCCCATATTAGTCGAACCAATCATTAAAAACGAACTCGCTATGCGTTTGAAAGCTATGAAACGAAACGATGCAAAGATATTGTGTGTCATCATTGGATTGATCACTTTCCACACCGCTGTCTTTGGACAGGAGCGCTTGCGGATCGGTTTTTCCACCAGTCCAATGATATCCTGGATTGCCAATAACGATAATACTATAGTACGGACCGGAGGAAACCTGGGCTTGAAACTGGGCACATCAGCTGACATCTATTTCCGCGATAATTATTCAATAACAACTGGTATCAACCTAGGATTTCATGAAGGTGGTACGTTGCGTTATGAGACAGGAGGAAATTTTCTTCCAAAATCTGATCTTAGTGACGAGATCCTCAAGACAGGTGATAAGCCACTTCCTGATGGAGTTAAGATTACTTATAGCCTTCAATATGTAGAGATTCCGTTTGCCCTGAAGATTACCTCCAAGGACATGGGTTATCTCAAATATTTCATCGAAGCTCCCATGTTTAGTTTAGGTTTTCTAACCAGAGGTCGTGGAGACATCGAAACGCCGAATCAGACCTATGAGCAGGAAAACATATACAAAGATTTGGCTGTCTTTAATGTATTCTGGGGCTTTGGTGCCGGTATGGAGTATTCCATCAGTGAGAATAATTCTTTGATTGGCGGCTTGTATTTCCAAAACGGACTGCTGGATGTCATCGATAATAAAGGCCACACTGCCAATAATAATCCTGACCTGATCCCTGAGTATATCCTTGAAAAAGAGGATTCAAGAGCTTCTGTCAGTAACCTCATCCTTCGGATCGGGATTCTATTTTAAAAAGCAATAGTTTTTAACGCATCATAAATGAAAGTTGTGCCGAAAGCATAACTTTCATTTTTTATTTCAACATCAAGCAACTCAGCATGAATGATTACGACTTCCTGTTAGATGAATTTATCCGTCATGGCCTTGCCGAAGATGTCGGAGAAGGTGACCATACTTCCATGGCCTGTATCAGTTCTACACGGGTGAGTAAAGCCAAATTGCTGGTGAAAGATGATGGTATCATTTCAGGAGTGGAAGTGGCCCGCCGCATATTTAAACAACTGGCGGTAGGTGCTGATTTTGAAGTATTGATTCAGGATGGTAGTCCGGTGAAGCCAGGGGATATTGCTTTTCATGTTACCTGTCCGACTCGTGCCCTGCTGATGGGTGAAAGACTTGCATTGAATACGATGCAGCGCATGAGTGCCATTTCGACCATTTCTGCATTATTCGCGCAGGAGGTCGAAGGACTGAATGTGCAAGTTCTCGATACACGTAAAACGACTCCTGGTATGCGGTTCCTGGAAAAGGAGGCTGTGCGGCTCGGTGGTTGTTACAATTACAGGTCCGGCTTATATGACTGGATTATGATCAAGGACAATCATGTCGATGCATGTGGTAGTATTCCTCTTGCCATCGATCGTGTGCATGAATATTTCAAAAAAACCGATAAAGATTTAGGTATCACTATCGAGGTACGTAACCTTGTGGAGTTACAGAGTGTGCTTGACCACGGAGGTGTTACCCGTATCATGATGGATAATTTTGAAGTGCCTATTCTTAGTGAAGCAGTTCATATAGTAGATGGTCGCTTTGAAACAGAAGCTTCCGGCGGTATCACTCTTCACAATGTTCGTTCGTATGCTGAGACTGGAGTCAATTATGTTTCTTCAGGTGCGCTCACGCATAGTGCAGGGACGCTTGATATGAGCCTCAAGATCACATTCTCGGAAGGTTAAGTGAGAGGGGTGAGAGAGTGAGAGGCGAGAGAGGGGTGAGAGAGAGTGAGCAGTGAGTAAGGTGAGATGCGTGAGAGAGCGTGAAAGTCATGACAACGAACTCATGGGTTAAACTTTTAGATTAACCTTGATTTTTGAGGTCACTTTCAATATTTCAAGTGCTTCTCCGGACAGCCGGGTTAATTCTTCTTTGTCACCATAGCAAGTGTGGGGAAACACTTCAAGCCAATATTCGCATTCATCAGCTTCTTCAACAACAATGCAGATTTTGGCAAACTTTTCATTCTTGGATCTCCCCCTGCAAAAGGCTCTAAAATTATCGCCCACAGAAGTGTAAGATTTACAATACTGATAGCTAAGGACTCTTGTCGTAGTAGAAACGGGCAAGGCATCAATAAAACGGATGGATCTGATTACAAAATTCAGAATCCGTTTCCTGAACAACTCATTAAACTGTTCGTTGGTCATTTTCAACTGGTAATACTGGTGCTCAAAAAATAAGGAACATTCAAATAAATTCCTGATAGCCGGAGTCTGATCT
>JALYSC010000201.1:3638-5975 GCA_030855005.1 Bacteroidota bacterium
CTCTCACCCCTCTCACCCCTCTCACCTCTCACCTCTCTCGCCCCTCTCACATCTCTCACTCTCTCACTCTCTTCATTTTCAATAGATTATACATTTGAATAGATTGGACACATGCTATGTTCGCTGCGAATGGCACTGTAACATATTACTGCAAAACCATATGGTATCGTTTTTGAAAGTCAAGTGATCAAAGGCATAACTATAACTAAGATCAAATCCCATTCACACGTCATGGAAGTCAAAGAGAGATCTCATCTGAGAAAGAATATTGGAGCGCATGAGCATTTTTATATGGACATGAGGTTCTGGCTCATTCTTTTAATGCTGGCAGCTTTCGTTGGCTTCCTTGTTTTTCTTCCGTCTCCTGGATGACGATCGTCAATCGTGAGATGTGAGATGTGAGTTGTTGAACCTTGAATCATCAATCGTGAATTGTTAGTGTCCTTTTTTAAGCAGAGATGACGTGCCAGATCAAGTTAAAATCATTTCAAATTGTAAATTTATAATGACATATTTTTTATCATTATTTGTATGCGAAAGTATTTTATACACTTACAAGTAAGTTTACAAACGTTTACGAAACACTTAATTTCTTACAACCAGTCAACAAGCCTAGAAAAATTTTCCAGATTTCTCATTTGCTATCCATCCTTCACATTGAGGTCATGAAGTGTCCGAAAAATTGGATGAAGTGTATTCACTTTATTTCTTTTCTAATCTAATTACAACTTGCAATGGCTGCACAAACAGTTTTATTTATGTGCTCTAATTCCCTGCAAAATTTTTTTCACAATACATGGCCCGGTATAGATGAGGCCAGTATAGACCTGTATCAAATTAGCACCCGCATCAAGATGTAGTTTAGCAGAAGCATAATCTTCGATGCCTCCGACACCGATGATGGCAAATTTCTTCTCACTTTTTTCTGCAAGGTATTTTACAACAGACACAGATATGTTTAATTCAGGAGCTCCGCTGAGTCCTCCTGCTCCAAAAGCATCAATGTCTGAAGAAGATTCTTTAAGACCAGCTCGTGTGATAGTTGTATTGGTTGCAATTACACCGGTAAGACCAGTCGCAAAAATGATCTCAACAATCTCATCCAATTGCTGAGTTGTGAGATCAGGTGCGATTTTCAAAAAAACCGGCTTTTGGTTTGTGTTTTCTTTTTGAAGTACAGTCAGTAAATGCGTCAGCGGTTCTTTGTCCTGGAGAGCTCTCAGGCCGGGAGTATTGGGTGACGAAACATTGACGGTGAAATAATCAGCGAGATGATAAAGCCGCTTGAAGCAAATCAAATAATCATTGACCGCTTCTTCGTTAGGAGTGTCTTTATTTTTTCCAATGTTAGCCCCGATGATGATTCCGGTGGGTTTGTTTTTTTCTAACCTGGCAGCCAGTGCTTCGACACCATCATTATTAAATCCCATTCGGTTGATTAATCCACGGGATTTGATCAGTCGGAAGAGTCGGGGTTTGGGATTACCCGATTGAGGTCGGGGTGTAACAGTGCCGATTTCCACATGACTAAAACCCAATAAGGCCATCGCTTCCATATATTTTCCATCCTTATCAAAACCTGCTGCCAGGCCAATAGGATTCTTGAATTTCAATCCGGCAATCGTTTTTTCAAAAGCAGGATCTTCAAGGGAAAACATACTTCGAAATCCCGGAATAAAGCCCGGAACATTCATCATCCGCAGCAACCACCGCATGGTCAGGGTGTGCGCTTTCTCAGGATCTAGGCTGAAAAGAAGTGGCTTGAATAGTTTGTACACGATCACAAAGGAAATAAAATCCCGATTGAAAAGCAGAGCTGATTTTGCCTACACTTGCTCAATATTGTAAATGCTAGTGATGTATTATTGAAATTTTCTTGTGCAAAAGAATTTTTCCATAAGAATCTCTGCCAGTCAGAAAGTACATTCCGGATGAAATAGCAGATAAATCTATTTCCTGAAGGCTTATGTCTTTCCCGATTATAAATTTATGTGCAACCACACCTGCTACGTTCGTCATTTCAAAATACAATGATGTCCGAGTGTTGTCAGTCCGTTTGATGATTAAATAATCGTAAGCAGGATTTGGGAATATTGATATCCAATCAATGTCTTGAATATCCTCAGCTCTTGTACTCGACATAACATAATCGCAATTGCAAGCCGAAATCTGACGGGCTAATTCAACCCCCTCATTGTAATCAATGATGTATGTCCACCAGTTGTTAAGAATCCCATCTTGATTCAAACATGTGAAATGAGGTAGATGCCTGTACCACCACGACATAAATCCCAGTTCACTATAATTCCATTGTTTAGTTCCAACATAGTGTTCATC
>JALYSC010000202.1:0-402 GCA_030855005.1 Bacteroidota bacterium
GAATATTGGATACTGATGCAAGTATACGGGCAGGTTGAGGTGGGGCAGCAACCTCGATGATAACCGGTACCAGTTCGCGTGTTTCTTTTTTGATCTCCAGTCGCTGTCCGATAGCGAGACGGGATGAATGCAGCCTATTCCATGACATCAGTTGCTTTACTGTACAACTGTTACGAGTGGCAATGTCATATAGGTTGTCACCGGAGCGAACAGTATATTTTTTTGTAGTGGTGACTATGTTGAATAGTGTACCGTTGATGGTAACAGTTTTGACAAGTGCATTTGCTTCAAACGCAGCTTCCGTCACAACTTCCATTGGAAGTGCCGGGACAGTCATTACCCTATTCGTTTTAAATAATTCTGCTGCAACCGCCGGCAGATAAATATTGTAACCCACCTGAG
>JALYSC010000202.1:412-5974 GCA_030855005.1 Bacteroidota bacterium
GAATATAATTGCGAACGAAAGAAGGATTCAACGCTTTTACAATATCCACTGTGAGTCCTGAACGTGTTGCAAGGTCAGGAAGTGAAATTCCTTCATAAAGAGTGATTATGGTAACCTCACCCATGGCATGTTCTGGATAGACTGGGAAAAGATTGTGTTCTGCATGAAAATGAAAAAGGTAGTTCGCAGCTATAAATCCTGGAACATAGCTCTGTGTTTCTGCTGGGAGATATTTAGCCACCTTCCAATAATCAGAAGTACCAGCTCTTTTCACCGCAGAACGAACACGACCGGGTCCTGCGTTATAAGCAGCCATCACAAGTTCCCAGTTACCAAACATCTTGTACAAAGTCTTGAGATATTGAACTGCAGCGCGTGTTGATTTATCCGGATCCATTCGCTCATCTACATACGTACCGCATTTGAGACCGCATTCTTTTGCTGTCGGTTTCATAAACTGCCAAAGACCGCCTGCTCCGGAGCGAGAGATAGCATTGGGATTCAAAGCAGACTCAATGATGGCCAGGTATTTCAGATCTGTTGGTAATCCTTCATCGAGTAGTGCTTTTTCAAACTTTGGAAAATAATAAGACGCCCAGCCAATCATTAGGGCTGTTTGTTCTGGTCGACGATAAATGTATGTATTGAGGTAAGATCTGACTGCAGGATTGTATACAGGGCTGACGATGGTTACTACTGTAGGAATTCTTTCTTTGATAATTTCTTCCTGCTCATCGAGGTGAGAGTTGAGGAAATCGAACTCCACTAAAGGGTTAGTCCATGACACCAAACCCAGAAAGGCCATGGTAAAGACAAAGAGGCGACAGACGTATGCTTTGGTCATAGGTAAGATTGTGATAAAAAGCAATGGTAGTCTTCAGATAGTGCAAGATCGTAAAGGTCGCCCAAAAATCTAAAGGTTTGGCCCCCTGAGCGGCCATCTTAACCCATGATGAATATATGTTATATATACAAAATTGATATAAGTCTATTTACAAATCCAATTTAAAATATAAAAAGAGAATTACCCAAAAAAAATGTGATCATGCCCTTCCTTTCCACCATAAATTTGGTGATTTTAGTTAAAAGGGATAGAAAGGGGGTCGTAATTCTATAACTCAAGGTTGAGTGTGCGGACACGCACTGACCATACTAAATGCTTCACAATCAGCCATTTGTGAATGGTGGCACTACTAGTAGTGCCACAGGGGCCTAACGCGTTGATTGTGAGTGGGTTGGGAGGTGTTTTAACACTTACTTTTTGTTATGGTAAGCCGCAGCCATGTCGCGGATGGAGTCGGATAAGGGACGATAGGTGAATCCCTCCACCCCAAGACTCTTTGTGTTATCATAAGAGAAAGTCCCATACACCTGATGAAGGATATCAGGTGTCGAATACCTCCCATGCAGGATATTGGCGGCGAGGAGCTGTATGGAAGCAAGCCACCTCGGTGCAAGTGTATAACTGCGGTTGATTTGCAAAGCGGATGCTATCTGACTATAGATTTCTTTATAGGTCATATTGCCTCCCGAAAGCAACCAACGATGTCCGGTGATGGATTTTTCCAGCAGCACGCTTAGGAACGAAACTATATCCTGCACATCCACAAAACCGGTCTGACCTCCCGGATACCAGGGCGATTTAGTGGCGATACGATCAATCAGCTGCAGACTCGATCGCGACCAATCACCAGTCCCCAAAATCACGGAAGGTAGTACAACAGAAACCGGAAGACCTTCCGCCGCACCACGCCATACTTCAAGTTCTCCCAGATATTTGGAAAGACCATAAGTCGTGCTGAATTGATTTTCAATCCAGTCACCAGATTCATTCAGGGTAACATTATTTTTTTCTTTCCCCAATGCACCGATCGATCCGATGTAGACAAGATGTTTTACATCGTGCGCAAGACAGGCATTGACAATATGCTCTGTACCTTTCTGATTGACATCAAGAAGTTTGAATTTATCTTCTTTGAAATAAGAAACAAGACCTGCAGAATGAATCACCCAATCCTGATCCTGAATTACTTCAAATGCATCTGCAATGTCGGGCAGTCGTAATTTTTTCCAAACGATCCCTTCTCTCAAATCTGAAGGAATTACTTTTTCATCATGCTGATATGTTGCTGTAAGATTGGAGTATCCATTTTGCAAAAACCATCGCAGTAAATGCGAACCCAACAATCCTGAACCACCTGTCACCAGGATGCGAGGGATCATGAAAATGATTTGTGCAATGCACCCCCGATCGCGTCATGACGCGCACCGGTCAGCGAGTGCACACCAAAAGGCCGGTCTTGTGAAGAGAGATATCCCAGGTACGCCATCATGCTGCTTTCTTTATGATCAATCGTGACCTGTTCAGGTATTTCATAATTGAATCCAAAATCTGTAGCGAAACGCCGCAGTAATTCAATCAGATGATGATTGTGTGCTCCACCCCCTGTCACAAGAATGCGTGCTGGTCTGACAAGTGACGGCGATAAATGCATCGTAATCATATCTGCAATAGCCAGTGTTGTAGTTGACAATAAATCAATCGGATCTTCCTGCCGCGCTAATAAATATTCGATCCACGATCCTGTCACTTTCGAATTGGACATACCATTCGGTTCACCGCCCTGGTAAGGAAACATTGCCACCAAATCATGACGAATAGAATCCAATACTGCTCCTTGCGTTGCCAATACACCTCCTGCATCATAGGCATGTCCTGCACGTTTGGCAAGAAAATTCAGCGCCTGGTTACAAGGGCCAATGTCCCATGATTTCCATGTGCCTTCATTTGTTTCAAGAAATACATTTACGATACCACCAAGATTCAGATAAGCATTGTAACCGGGATAAAGTGCACGATCAGCAACTGGTGCAAAAGGCGCACCCTGTCCACCATGCGCTACATCGGCAGTTCGAACATTTGTTATGGTCTGAATCCCAGATCCAGCCATAATATGTGCACCACTTCCTATCTGAGTAGTAAATCCTAAAGCAGGTTCATGAAAAACTGTATGCCCATGCGAAGCAATTAACGTCGGCTTCCAGTTTTTTCCCTGGATCCAGCCACTGACTTCGCGACCTATGAAAGCACCAAATTCAGCATCCAATTGCATCAGTTCAAATCCTGACAATTCAGGTGCCTGTTGTAATTTTTGATGCCAATGATCTGTATAAGGCACAGTGATAGAGTCTAGGAGTTTCCAATAGGTTACTCCACCGGAATCTTCAAACTGACATGCTGCCATATCGAGTCCATCTAGTGAACTCCCGGACATGATACCAATGATGACCTCAGGCATTGATTATTCTTGTTTAAGCGTCATTGTATAAGCTGCCACTGCGCGCACTTCATCTGCAGTAAGGATACCTTCGAATGGGGTCATTGTATTTTTTCCTTTGGTAATGAGAGCTACACGTTCTTCCACGGTTAGGGTAGAGACACTGATGTCTTTGGCCCCGTTAATCCCAAGTTTCCCGTCGGCTCCATGGCAGATCACACAGTATTTTTTGAAAATATTCTGGCCGGCTTCAGTATCATCTCCGCTGACCGGAGTTTTGTCTTTTGGCGAACATGCGATGATCATTCCGATCATGGAAAGTGAAATTAATAGCTTGGTCATAATTCGTCTTGTTTAGTCTTGAATCGTAAATCTACTTAGTTTTCAGTTGTGATCATCCGCGATTTTGAATGTACTGAAAGGTTGTTGTTAAAGAGACTATTACATAAATGGTTTATTTGAAAAACAGTTTACAGAATGTGAATAGGACTCATTTCGACAGGTATCGAAGAACTTAGAAATACAGTGTATGTTGTAGTCGTCATGAGAATTATATCAAAATCACAACAAGCCAGCGGCGCCTTTAATGGCGGCCAGATACTAGAAAATAAGCCTATTGGTTTTCCACAGGACCGTGGATTTGTACGTCCGTATTCTTCCTTATTTTATTGGGCCCGGGCCGAGGCGATGATCGATAGCACGATTGGATTGCATCCACACCAGGGGTTTGAGATTATGTCATTTGTGTTGGAAGGAAAAATCAAACATTTTGATTCTAAAATGAATGACTGGAAACCTCTCGAAGCCGGTGATGCGCAAATCATCAGGGCAGGAAGTGGTATATCGCATTCAGAACATATTGAAAAGGGTGGAGTCATTTTTCAAATCTGGATAGATCCCGATTTGTCGAAGACTTTAGAGAAAGCAGCTACCTATGATGATTACAAACGTGATGATTTTCCAAAAGAAGAAGATCATGGTGCGGAGGTATCTTTTTATGCAGGAGAAAAAGGATTGATGAAACTGGATACGCCTGGTATTGACATCAGGCGGATTGTGAGTTCAAAGGATTTGTTTTCCTGGAAAGGAGAGAAGGATGTCATTCGCTCATTGTACGTGGTGAATGGTTCAGGTACATTAAATGGGAAGACGGTGGAGCAGGATGATTTTATTATCCTGGAAGATGGAGAGGATGTGGAAATGAATGCACACCAGGAAAGTCTTGATGTATTCGCATTTACCGTTCCTGTTGATCCGGGTTATGCGACTTACAGTCATCGCATGGCTAGTTAGGAATTATTGTGAATTTTAATTTTGATGATAAAGAATGCAGGTCACCTGATCTGCATTCTGTTTTTAATCAATCTTCTTCCTATTTTACATGACATATTGAATAATTAGTGGTGAATATTTTCAATCCGGACTTCAGCGATTTTATCGCAGCGTTAAATACTGCAGACGTAAAATACATGTTAGTAGGAGGGTATGCTGTAATCATTCATGGATATAATCGTACTACAGGGGATCTCGATATTTGGGTAGAACGAAGTGAAGAAAATTATGAGAAACTACTCCAGGCGTTTAGAATTTTTGGAATGTCTGTTTTTGATATGTCGAAAATAAATTTTTTGGAAAACGAAGCCATGGATGTGTTTACATTTGGAAGACCACCTGTCAGTATTGATTTGATGGTGGCTTTGAAAGGATTAGTTTTTAGTAGTACCTATTTAAAATCCCAAATTAAATTCATCGAAGGACTGGAGGTCAGATTGTTGTCAATCGAAAGTCTAATAGAGGCAAAAAAACTTTCCGGACGGAACAAAGATTTGGATGATATTGAACATTTATTATGACAGATAGGAAGGAAGAACGATTAGACCGAACTGTATTCAAACAACAATCCGGTGCCGATGCTGGTGACATGCTTGCTTATTGGTTGGCGCAGCCTATAGAGTTTAGGGTAAAATGTGCATACCACTTGTCACTTCGTGCATATGGATATGATCCCGAAAACGAACCGCATCTTGATCGTACCATTTTTTCTACGCGTAAAATTATTTAAAATGAAAAAGCCACTCATCATGAGTGGCTTAGATAAAACCAAATTAAACCCCTATTACTTAATCTCGATCGACTGTGAAGTCGATTTCTTTGTCACCTCTTCTTTTTTCGGAAGAGTGAGTTTCAGTACGCCATCATCATATGCGGCGCTGATACCGTCTCGATTGACAGTTTCGTCGAGATGAAAAGATCTTTTGAATGATCCGTAGTTGAATTCCCTGCG
>JALYSC010000203.1:0-2929 GCA_030855005.1 Bacteroidota bacterium
GATTGATGGTGAAAATATTTGGATTGGTTATAATGTTGGAAATGGTTTTTCAAAATATTCAGTGAAGGATAATCAATTTACTCACTATCATCCTGAACAAAAAGATTTATCCAATTCGAATGCGGGAACGATAAACGTCATTTCAAAAGACCTGGAAGGAAACTTATGGATTGGAACACATGGAGGCGGGATCTTTCAATTTGATCAGAAAACCAATTCGTTTCAAAACTTCCAGCAACATCATGGGCTAAAAAGTAACTATATCAACAGCATCCTACCAGATCATCAGGGAAACTTATGGATATCCTCAGTGGATGGGATGAATTACTTTACTGAAAAAACACAATCTATCATTCCGCTTGAGATTGATCTGGTGTTAGAGGGTAATGATTTTATTCAGAACGGACTTTCCACCACAGATAACAAACTTTATTTTTTCAGTAATAATGAGTTTGTAGAGATTGAACCTTCAGCTTATCGTCCGTCATTGGATTTTCCAAATCTTGTTATTAGCAGTTTTAAAGTATTTGACAAAGAATTTCCGCTTTACGGTCAAACGGAGACTCAATTATCATATCAGGAAAATTTCTTTACGATCCAATTTTCTTCAATTAAGGCTCACCCGTTGAAAAAAGTTAATTATGCCTATAAACTTGAGGGATTCGATAAGGAATGGATATCATCAGGAATACGACAGGAAGCAAGCTATACCAATGTCCCGCATGGGGAATATTCGTTTAAAATCAAAGCTACAAACGAATCAGGAACATGGAGTGATGTTCTAGTAAGCTATACTATTAACATCAAGCCTCCATATTGGCGAACGTGGTGGTTCGTTTTGTTGTGCTTGCTTTTACTTGGCGGCCTCATTTATTCTGTGTATAGATATAGAATTATCCAGCTTCAACGAATTCATTCAATCAAGAATAAAATATCGCAAGACTTGCATGACGAAGTGGGATCCATGCTTAGCAGCATAAACGTGTATTCTTCTATCGCCTCCAAATCATTGGATAATACTGCCATTATCGAAAAAGCACTAACCCAAATCACGCAGAATAGCCGTCAGGTAATGGAAAATATGAGCGATATCGTTTGGGCCATTAACAGCGGCAGCCCGGGTACAACCACGCTGGAGGATAAGTTAAAAAATTACGGTTACGAATTGTTGACACCATTGAACATCAACGTAACGTATTCCATTGCAGTTGATGCAGATAAAAAATTAAATCACATCGAGGCGAGAAAAAACATTCTACTGATAGCTAAAGAAGGCATGAACAACATTGCGAGGTACAGCGGGGCAACAGATGCTATGGTCAAAGTGGATATTAATCACAAAGTCCTCACCTTACATATCAGAGACAATGGGAAAGGTTTCGACCTGAATACAAACCGGAAAGGAAATGGGTTATACAACATGAGGCACCGTACAGTAGCATTGGGAGGCATATTTGCCATTAGAAGTGAAGAAAACCAGGGAACGTCAATCAAATGTACCATCCCGGTTACTAGTATTAGTAATACATAAGAAGTTTAATGCAAGCTACCTTTGCCGCATGATCAGGATCGTAATTTATGATGACAGCCCGCAGCGGTCTGAAAGCCTGAGCGTTCTGTTGTCCCTTACTGACAACATGGAGTGTGTTGCTGATTTTCCAGATTGTCGTCACGTATTTGATGATATGACCAGCTATAATCCTGATGTTGTATTAATGGATATAGAAATGCCGGGTGTTGATGGTATCAGTGGAGTCAGCATTATTAAGAAGCACTTCCCTCACATACGTATCATCATGCAAACCATTTTTCAGGATGAAGAAAGAATCTTTGCTTCACTCAAAGCAGGCGCTGAAGGATATATTTTAAAAACCGCTACAGTTGAAAATATCTTGCGGAGTATTGAGGATGTTTATTCGGGAGGCGCTTATATGACACCCTCTGTAGCATTGCGCGTGATGAATTATTTTGGCAGACCTGTGAGAAATGACCAATCTTACAATCTGAGTGGCCGGGAAAAAGAAGTGCTTAAATTCCTGACTGATGGCCTTAGCTATAAGATGATTGCTGATAAAATGGGGGTTACATATTTCACCATTAATGCTCACGTAAAAAAGATCTATGAGAAGCTTCACGTCCATTCACTTGGCGAAGCAGTGGCACTTGCACTTAAAAAGAATGTTATTTGAAGATTGCATTGCAAGATGCTCTACTTATAAATGTGATACGTTTAATAAATCCAATCCACCTTTTTCACTTCCTATTACTACATCTAGTAATTTTTTCAATGGTGTGAGAGCGATAGTTTTGGGTGTTGTAAACGCTTACTTTATGCAAAAAAGACTTCTCCCTCTTGCTATAATCATTATTGCAAACATTGTTGTATTTGAGGTAAACGCACAGGTTGGAAAAGTGGGTATTAATACGACCACACCGTTGGCTATGCTGCATGTTCAGGACAGCAGTGTATTATTTGCCGGACCTTCAAATTTAGCTGGGTCGTTTGGACTGACACCGGTTTCTGGCGCCGGTATTAGAATGATGTGGTATCCCGATAAAGCTGCATTTAGAACAGGAAGAGTTTCAGGTACACATTGGAATCGAGAGAATATAGGTATTTATTCATTTGCTACTGGTTTTGATACAAAAGCATCTGGACAATATGCCTTCGCAGCCGGATATGTTACAACTGCATCAGGAACATTTTCAACGGCTTTAGGAGAGAATACCATTGCCTCCGGATCTTATTCAACCGCCTTAGGTAATTCAACAATTGCTTCCGGAAGTTACTCCTCGTCTATAGGCAATGGCACAAATGCAAAAGGCTCCAATTCGGCTTCACTCGGGTTTTCTACACAGGCAAATGGTTTTGCATCAACAGTGATCGGACTTTACAACGATACAATAGTAGCAACACAAACAACTATCT
>JALYSC010000203.1:2939-3696 GCA_030855005.1 Bacteroidota bacterium
AAGTACCCTAACTGCACGATCAAATGCATTGACAGTATTAAAAAATGGTATGGTAGGAATCGGGCTTCCTAACCCCGGCTATCTTTTAAATTTTTCTTCGAGCTTTGGAGATAAAATTTCACTGTGGGGATCCAGTGGTAATCATTATGGTTTTGGCATTCAATCAGGCCTATTGCAAATTCATACTGATGCTGCCGTAGCTGATGTCGCTTTTGGATATGGAACAAGTGCTGCATTTACAGAAACGATGCGCATTAAAGGAAATGGAAATGTAGGCATTGGTACAAATACTCCTTCTTTTAAACTAGATGTAGCCGGCAGAGCAAGAGTCCGCAGTGGGGGTAATAGCGCCAATAGCGCCGGCATCTATTACAACAAAGTTGATAATTCAGGAACTGCGAGTTTTATCGGAATGTATTCTGATGATTACGTGGGTTTCTACGGTGATCTTGGAGCCGGTTGGGATTTGGTAATGAACACTGTAACAGGAAATGTAGGAATTGGCTCTTTAACGCCATCGCAAAGGCTTCATGTCGTTGGTAACGGATATATCACAGGAAATTTAGGTATCAACGTTGCTAATCCTGTTGAGAGATTACATGTTGTGGGTGGCGGTTATATTACTGGTAGCCTTGGCGTAGGAGCTCCGGCTGCCGCCCATAAATTAGAAGTTATTGGGAATGGTTTTTTTAGTGGTACTGTCACAGCAAGCTGTGGACTTCTAGTTTGTTCAGACGTACGGTACAAAACGAACATT
>JALYSC010000203.1:3706-5973 GCA_030855005.1 Bacteroidota bacterium
GAACATTCGTCCGCTGACAAATTCATTGAGCAATGTCCTCGCCCTTCAGGGGATTTATTACAACTGGAAAAAAGAAAGTTTCCCTGAAAAACAATTTGATGATAAAGGACAAATTGGCTTTGCAGCCCAGGAGCTTGAAAAAATATTTCCTGAAATGGTGCATACGGATGCTGAAGGGTATAAAACTGTTGATTACAGTAAGATGGCACCTGTACTTGTAGAAGCAATAAAAGAACAACAGACACAAATTGCATATTTATTAAAGGAGCTGGCGGAAATCAAGAAGGCCGTAGGTGAGGCCAGGGATCAATAATCGGTTAAAAGAATTGTGCATTAGGGGTAGCAAAAGTAACCCAAACTTCAATTGCCTGACTCGCAGACCTGTTCGCTTGCTCAGCAACGAACAGAGACAGGTGATTGCGAGAAAACGAGATGGCCATAAGATGAAATTTAATGGGTGGCGAAGGACAGCTTTGTATATTTAGCCTTCATGCCGTCTGCCCGTTCCACTTTTATTTCTAATGTCATCGCTGCTGTGATCCTGTATGCCACAGTGATCGTGTATCAGGGATATCAGTATGGGCAAAATGATCAAACACAGATATTGCCAGTATTGTATGAACAGGATCATCCAGGGACTTATCTGAAAGACCATTATGTCCAGGCTTATCTGGAGAGCTATGTAAATGAGCGAACCATTTTTCATTTCCTATTACGGCATGTGGGATATGAAAGTCCATGGCTGGTATTTATTTGGCACGCTATCTCAGCGATCGCTTTAATTCTCGCGTGGATCTACATTGCAGGTCGATGGATAAAGCAGCCTGTATGGCAATGGATTTGTATTGGAATGATATTGACCCTTGGATTTCACACAGCAACCGGATCTAATGAAATCTATTATAATCAGTTTGTACCAAGTCTTCCTGCCAAAGCACTTGGATCCTGGGGCTTGTATTGTTGGTTGCAAAAGAAATATTATGGATGGTCCATCCTCATCATCCTCTCCGGATTATTACAGCCTTTAGTTGGGATTCAACTTTTTCTGATAACATGTGCAGCAACACTTATAAATTATTTTTTTGGAAACGAAAAAACAAAACTTCCCATTTTTCCAGTACTCATCTATTTAATTTTCACTTTACCCTGGATCGTATTATTAGCCAAAAACAATGGTGGAACATCTGATCCTGGCAGATTTATGGATATCATTCATTTTAGGTTAGGGCATCACTTTTTTGGATTTACGTTTAGTGCGGTTGATTTACTTTTTACACTATTATTCTCACTTATTTGTATTATTTATTATCATGGAAAATTAAAGTGGATGTTTGTTTTGATTGTAGCGGGATGTTTAATTTATGAGTTTGGAGTGGAATGGATACGATCACCGCTTGTCCTCTACACACAATGGTGGAAGACGACTATCTGGATTGAAGCTTTTGCATTCATTGCAATTTTTTCAATGGTAGATCAAAGAATCAGGTTCAGTGAAAAATATAAACATTGGAGCCCGGCCTTACCAGTGTTGTTACTGCTGGCAGTAAGTTTTTATCGCCTTAGCAATATTGTAGGTGTAAAGCCTGATTACTCAAAGCCTTTAAGTTCTGCAAAAACTGATGCAGTCGATATAAGTATAAAAGCAAGAGAACTTACCCCGGATACAGCTTTATTTGTGATACCCTATGAACTGACTGCATTTCGATGGTATTCTCATCGGAGCAATTATATAGACTGGAAAGCAATGCTCCATAATGAGACCTTTCTCTACGAATGGTATGATCGGGTAAGCGAGATCTACGCATTTGATATGCAAGCACAGGCGGAAGGTCAGACCATCTTAAGTAATGCTTCCGCGATGCTTTCAGATCCTGATGCAGAACACATTGCAAGATGGAAATCGCTCGGGATAACACACGTGACGGGTTATCCCGGCAAAGGCTCCGGTATGGACCTCCTTTCCCAAAATGCTACTTACGCCCTCTTTAGACTACGCTAAATTCTCCAGAAACACTGATTTCCTCACCTGTTCTGTGACTTGCAATCGTGCCGGCAGACTGTTCCATTTATAAATAAGAAAATCCAATAGCCAACACCCATTTAATGGCTACCGGGAAAATTTCCCATGAACTTTCCTATATCTTATTATCAAAGGATATAAAATATTTAAACCAAATGGGCTTCTGACACGTATTGATGGTACAAATGAAGAAAATACAGGCATGGCTTCTGTTACTTACCTATCTGGGTGTTAATCTCACAGGGGT
>JALYSC010000204.1 GCA_030855005.1 Bacteroidota bacterium
TTTCAGTTGCACTAAGTGCCCCATTATATATTGCCACCTCATCCAGTGCTCCCTTGAAAAACAGATTTCTTTCGATCGGATTATACCCGATGCCGAGTGGGAATGAAGTATTATTCAAATTACCCACTACAGCCTTTTCAGCGACGAGTCCGCCATCGAAATAAATGATGTCTTTAGCGCCATCATGGACCATGACCACATGTGTCCATACACCTACCTGCAGAAAATTAGCATCTCCGGAATCCATATCCGAGATACCATTTTCATGATTGGTTGTCCATACTGGTTTACCGTGTGAGGGAAGAGAGATTTTCCATCTTTCCTGCCAGCCACCGTGCGACAACAGATATACTTCTCCCTGGTCAGGAAGTTCATCAACTCGTACCCAAAAGCTTACTGTCACCGCAGGGGATTCCAGTTGTACAGCATTTGGAGCTGTAATGGAACTCATCTCACCATCAAACAGGAAGGCGTGATTAGCTACGCCAAAACGGTCCTGGGTTAGAGTTGCTCCGTGAACGGATGCATGATTCTGATACGTTGTTTTATCCTTGGCGCTGCCATTGAAGTCATAGTATGCCACCTGTTCCTGGGCATGCATGACTGGCATTCCGAGAATAACCAATGCGATTGGAATCAGCCAATTGTAAATTCTTCTCATTATTACCTACATTTTTATTAGTTAGTGAATTAATTGCCTCTTTAATGGGTGACGATGAATGATTGTATCCATCGTTTTTGATTCGTTTTTATTTCAATAAAGTAAGCTCCGTCCTGTAAAGACTGAACACTTATTTTTTTATTCCATGTATTTCCAAAATTGTCCGTCTGAAGTATTCGACCATCCACATCAAGGATCGAAATCCTGGTGTCAGATAAAGAGATATTCGGTTTCAGAGATCCCAGATCGATGTTGATAAATGAAGCAGATGGATTTGGAAAAATGCTGAAATTTCCCGAAAGTTGAATTTCAGGATTGTGAATTCCGGTTAATATCTGACCACTTTCTACCACAACTGAATCCGGAAGCAAAGCATAATTGTAAATCTTGACTTCGTCCAGGTCGCCGCTATAATTATATGATGCATCATCCGGCATAATTTGTCCTATTTCAAGATCCACCGGACTCGGATTAATATCTCCTGTAAAGGCGACAAAACTTTCAAGCCTGCCATTGATGTAGAGCATTAAAAATCTTCCATTGTAGGTTGCTGCAACGTGATAATTGAGAGCCGGATTAATTATCGTTTCGGAATCAAGATCGCGCACCTGTCCCGACGCGTTTTTCAAAGTCCATCTTATTTTGTTTTCAGGTGTGATGGATAGTTTCCATCGGTTTTGCCAACTGCCATGTGATATGATGAATCGCTCTTTATCACCAATGGTGCCTGGTGAAACAAATAAGGATACCGTAATGCCATCCGTAAAATTGAGGATTGACTGATTCGTTACACGTATATGATCATTTACTCCATCGAAAAAATATGCAGATGCAGGAGTGCCTAAGGAATCAAGTGTTAGCTTGGCACCAAGGACTTGTCCGTTGAGAGCATTACCACTTATATCTAGTGCATTTCCTGTAAATGGATACCATGCAATTAGATCTCCTTCTACATGCAGCGTTTGATCAAGTACAAGAAGTTGTATTGATCTTGTGGCTATACCACCGCGCCCATCATTGACCTGAACCTGGATTGTAAAAACACCTTCCGAAGTTGGTGCATTCCAAAATACCATGGCACCTGATCCTGAAATAGATCCTCCATTAGCAGACCACTCGTAGATTATAGGATCATTATTCAAATCCTGAACAACTGCGTCAAGACGAATCGAACCACCAGGTGATGTATATTTTCTATGGGCAACCAAATCAATGATCTCAGGGATGATATTGATCTCTGCAACAACAATAAGTGTCAGGTAGGCAGTATCAGTCTGATGCGCTTCATCTTCGACCACTAACTTAATTTGATACGTTCCTTCCACATCAGGTGCAGTCCAGGATGCAGTTTTTTCTAAACCGGATAAGGTGTCATTTGGAAGAAAAAAAGTGTAGATCAGATCTTTTGTCTCCTGATCAATTCCTTTACCGTGAATAGTAACGGTTGTATTTTTTTCAACCAATTTATTTTCAACATCAAATGCCTGGATGCGTGGTGGATAATTATATGCAACAGCGGTCTGCTGATAATCCACTACTACATCACCAATGAGCATTTTGTTATTCTCATAACTAATCGTACCACCCGCAGGTGCCAATACAATTGAAATTACTTTATCCGCAGGGATATCCAAACTCACTACACCTGCAACATTCTCAAGTAAAAATGTTTCTGTGATAACATCATATACATCAATGGAAGATGTACCGACATCAATCGAAACAGTTTTTGAAGTAGCAAATGGATTAAACAGTAAATAAGATGGATATGCAGTATCCTGAAAGAAATCAGTTTTTAATAAATCCAGCTTAAGAATTTGATTGACATCTGTCTTTTCAATGATTGAGCCCATATAGCCAATCGATGATGTGCTATAAAGCGATAGATTGGTTGCTGCCCATCCACCCCGTAGTGCATCGCCAGTCGCCAATGGGCTTTGACCCTGCCATTCTTCTCGTAAGGCTTCATATCCAATGACACCTTCAGGATCATATTCGGTAGACCATGCAGAGGCATCCTGCAAATGTGAAGGCAGAAAACCAGGGAACATCAGTCGAGTTGCATTCGCAACATTTAGCATCCATTTTCCAACAGTCCTTGCAAATCGTTTATCATATCGCACAAGTGGAACAAGCTGTCCTGCTTGTTGAACACCATTCAATTGAAACGCGTAATCATTACCTCCGTCATTCGCTTCACCTACAAGACCCGATACATCAAATCCATTCCATTCACCAACGATAGTGCCCCAACCGCGTAATGGTCCCCGATTGTAAATCCAGAAGAGTAATTTTTCAACATTATACTCTGTACCTAACTCTGCATTCATTTTCGCGGCGATGTATGCGCCGTAAGGCAATTGCAATTCGTAGGAAGGATTAGTATTTAAATTGATCAGGTACTCCATGCTCCACTCAGCAGCTTTGAGATATTCCTGGTCACCGGTTTCTTTATAAGCATGATATAGAAGCCATGCAAATGTGCCTGCGGCTTCGGGTTCATGCACACCATCCGGGTTGGGTTGCATATGAAGAAAATCATACGCTCTGTAATCCATAAATGCGCGTGTCCAGGGAGTTCCTTTTCCGCCCATGTCACGTACTGCTGCGGACATCCTATTTGCTACGAGAAGAAATTGAGATTCTGCATCACCAATTTTGCCATACAGATCATAGAGTTGATAGAAATAAACATTGGGCATCATATCATACCACCAGTCACCACCACTGTGTCCACCGATGTTATTTAGATATAAATTTTCACCGTTGTTTTTATTGAAAAAATCCTGGCTCATGAGGACCCAATTGCGATCAAATTGATCTGTTTTGTCTGCACCTGCTAGTGTTGCACTGACTAACGAAGGCAATACATTAATTCCTTCGCCATTTTTATTACTAAAAGTGCCTACATAGGTATCAAGTCCAAATGATTCACGGGAAGGATAGTTGACTCCTTCAGGTTTGATAAAAACCAACGGCAGGTAATCTCCTGTTTTTGTGATATCATATACGAATGAATCGTATTTCAATGCAACTGCATTCCAATCCCGCATGGAATATGGTGAAGGATTGTTTGGCATCAGCTCTACCCTGTTGAATAATATTTGCTCCACCTGTGCCCGCAATGTGTTGTGGACCAGCGATAGCAAACCAATCAGGATAAGGATAAAATACTTCATTAAATAAATTTTAATACCCCGGATTCTGTATGAGGTTTGGGTTTAGATCCAACTCCGTCTGTGGAATTGGGTACACTTCATTTTTACCAATTACAAATCCATCAAGTAGGTCTGCGGCAATACCCCAGCGAACCAGATCGAAGAAGCGGTGCATTTCAAAGCCCAGCTCCACGAATCTTTCGTGACGGATGATATCGATAAGTTCTGACTGAACTGTAGTGGTTACAGGAGGTAATGCGGTGGTTGGATCAGTGGCTTGTGCACGAGCACGAGCTCTCACTTCTTCAAGAGGAATAAGGGCATCTGCTGTACGGCCTAATTCAGCAAGCGCTTCTGCTTCCCACAACAAAACTTCAGCAAAACGAATCGCAGTATAGTTGATGTCACCATCAGATTTCTGGGTGACTTCGCTTGTGTCCTGTAGAAATTTCCTGGGGCTTGCTCCTGTGGATGAAAAAGAAGCTTTGTAAATGTAGCCAAAATATGGCTCATTATGTCGGGCAACCGTAAACTTTAACCTCGGATCATTAGGCTCGAAAGCTGCAACATACTCCGTAGTGACTTCTGCGAAACCGTAACCATCAGGTATTTTTTTGGAAGCCCACCACTGATTGAGATTGTTTCCTACTCCAAGTTCAAGGTTGGCGTGTTGTATTTCCCATACTGATTCGCTGTTATTCTGGGTGTTTTCGCGGAAATTATCCTGGTAGTCAGCTTGTAAGGCATACACACCCAGCGCTTTGATGTCAGCAACCCGGTTGACGACACTTTGGTAATCTTCGAGATATAAATACGCTTTTGCAGCCAGGGCAAGTGCAGCACCTTTTGTCGCGCGGCCGACATCATTTCCGCTATGGCTGACAGGCAATAATGAAGCAGCCAACTCTGCATCGGCAGCAACCTGTCTCCATACATCTGCTTTTGGAGTGCGGCTCACGAAAACTTCATCGGGCGATTGTAATGTCGTGATCAGTGGAACATCACCGAACACCTGTGATAAAATAAAGTGATACCAACTGCGAAGGAAAAGGCCCTCTCCAATGATTCTATTCTTTAATGTTTCATCCGCTTCGATCAGCGGAGTTTTGTGAATGACCGTATTAGCCTGTACAATACCACCATAGTTCAATTTCCAGAAATCATTCAACTCCTGAGTTGCCGGATTGTGATTAAATATGTCAATATCGTTTAATCCGGGACGAGAGCCATCACCACCTGTAATCGCTTCATCAGAAGCCAGCGTACCAAATGCCCAATAAAAGTTATTGTTTTCATTATTGATAAGCAATGGCTGATAAGCAGTATTCACAGCCTGCAAGGCATCAGAAGCAGTTTTAAAAAACTCATCTGCATCAAGCCTGCCTAGTGGATCTTTATCAAGTAACCCATTGCAGGCAGAAGCTCCAAGGAGAAACAGACCGATATATAAAGTGTATTTCAATTTCATGTCGATTAAAAATTGAGGTTCAATCCAAATAAAAATATTCTCGGAGCAGGTACTGTACCCCAGTCGATACCTACTGCAAGATCAGAGGACACATCATATCCCCGCGTATCATTCGTGTTAGCCTGTATCTCCGGATCAAGTCCTGAATACTTCGTGGCAGTCAATAGATTCTGAGCGCTTACATAAATGCGGAACTCTTTGATCTTATCAGTTTTAATTAGATCCTTGAGATTATATCCGAGAGTGATATTCCTCAATCGCAGATAGGAACCATCTTCCAGGAAGCGTGTGGATACCCGACGATTTCTGTTCTTATCATCCACCGTGACTCTGGGAATATCCGTATCTGTATTGGAAGGTGTCCAGCGATCCAGAATGTCTTTGTAGCTGTTGAATCCTCTTAGTTGAGTCTCGTAAGCAAAATTGCCATACAGGAAGTACACATCATTTCCCTGCACACCCTGCACTAATGCAGAGAGATCAAAGTTTTTGTAAGTAAGGCTCAGATTAAGACCATATGTGAAATCAGGAAATGGATTACCCAGGTGAGCTCGATCTTTATCATCTATCACCAGGTCTCCGTTGAGATCCGCAAATTTTATATCACCGGGTCGTGTGTCCTCATCCTGAAAGGCATGAGCATCAATCTCTTC
>JALYSC010000205.1:0-2691 GCA_030855005.1 Bacteroidota bacterium
CATCCTAACGATTTCCTCATACAAATATTCCTACCCGAAATAAGCGAGATTAATTCCAATGGAAGCAGTAATATATACGGAGAAAGTTTTTTCACCCAAAATCGCAATCTTGACATTCGGTTATCAGGCTCCGGTGAACTTGATTTTGCCATCACAACGGATGATGTGGATCTTGATCTCACGGGCTCAGGCTATGTGTACCTTGAAGGTGATGTTGAAACCCTTGATGCTGAGATAACAGGGAGTGGTTGGCTTCGCTCTTTTGATTTGAATTCAACGCTTACTGATGTCCGGCTTGAAGGGAGCGGAAGCGCTGAGGTGTCCGTCGTATCAGACCTTGATGTTTTTATTACCGCCAGTGGTAATGTTTATTTTAAAGGACATCCGGATGTCAATGCTCAAATCACGGGTACTGGAGATGTGGTAGATGCCAATTGAGCCTGAGTGGTGCTCGCGAACCGTGAACCGTCAATCGTGAACGCTGAACCCTGAACCATCATTCGTCAATCGTCAATCGTCAATTGTGAAGTCAGTGGTCAGTGGAAAACTTATAAAGACTCTCCGAGGCTTTATACTTCCGAAAATCAAAGGCCTGAAGGGCCAACATATATCTGTGGTGGGTGCAGCCCAAGGAACAATGATCGTGAGATCAGAAGTCAGTGGTGAGTGGTCAGTGAAAAACTTATAAAGACTCTCCGAGGCTTTATACTTCCGAAAATCAAAGGCCTGAGGGACCAACAATTATCTGTGGTGGGTGCAGCCCACGGAACAATGATCGTGAGATCAGTGGTGAGTGGTGAGTAAAAAAAACTCATAAAGACTCTTCGAGACTTTTTATTCCCAGATTTCAAAGACCTGAAGGGCTAACATATAACAGCCATGGTTGTAGCCCAGGGAATAGTACGTTACTTTTTAAAACGAAATTCAGAAGCCTGAAGAGCTTCCATTTCCGCTACCACGGGCGCAACCCTTGGTAGAGAAAGAAACAAAAATCCATAGTTCTACCCTGAAGGGGTAGAACTACCTAGTAAGTCCACATCCCAAAGAGTAATCAATTCGTCCCGATTCCATCATCCGAAATTGTCACAGTTATTGCATTCAACACTGGAAGATGGTGCGAAAAGGCTCACAGGCCTGTAAGAAATAAATCAGGTGAGTTTATTCTATTTTACTCATTGCACATGTGATCCTTTGATCCCTTATTTACTTAATCTTTTAACTTCCTTCATATTAAATAAAATCATTATATTTGTTTTGTAACGAAATTGAAAATTGTGGAATCTATATCAACATTCTGCAAACTCAAGCCGTTATACTTAAAATAATCCCATAATGCGTTTAGTACTTCGAATCATCAACCTTTTCCGCGGGAAAAAACCGTTGAAGCAGTTGCCTCGTGCAACGGCCGAAAAGGAAAAGTATGCGCGTTGGTTAGGAATCTGATCCTTACCCACGTTCCTTGAACATATCAATCGGTATTCTTGTGTTGAATGACAAGAAATGACGCGCTTTGCTTCCATCCGATCGTCTCCTCATCCTCCTTTCTTAAATACTATCACTTTCTGGATTCTACCCTCTGCCTGAACTGGATGACTTCACAGTTGTTTTTATCATACCAATAGAAACTGGCTACCTGTATGCCTGAAGGACCCACCATCATCATTCTGAAAGAGGAAACGAAACATTTCGAAGAACGGAAGGTCCTCGAAGTAACGGGGAATGTAAAAACAATCGACCCGGAACTGCTACTTAACAAAAAACTCCTTCACATTAAAACATGGGGAAAACATTATCTGCTTTGCTTTCACACTTTTACCATACGTATTCACTTTCTACTCTTTGGATCCTACGCTATTGATAAACCGAAGGAAAGAGCAGAGAAATTAAGTCTCCGATTTACTAATGGACAGATATTCTTTTATGCATGCTCCATAAAATTTCTTGCTGGATCGCCGGAAGATCATTATGACTGGTCTGGTGATGTCATGAATCCAGCATGGGATCCGATCCAGGCAAAACATAAGATCAAGCAACATCCTGATACGCTGATTTGCGACATTTTACTCAACCAGGAGATATTTGCCGGCGTAGGCAATATTATTAAAAACGAAGTCCTGTTCAGAGTCGGCGTGCAACCGGCAAGCCGGACAGGCGCTATTTCGGGAATTAAAATCAACCAGATCATTAAAGAAGCAAGGGATTACAGCTTTGATTTTTTAAAATGGAAAAAACAATTCGTTTTACTCAAACAGTGGCTGATTCATACCAAAAAGAAATGTCCGAAATGCGGTGGTCTGGTAATCAAAGAATATCTTGGAAAGCAAAAGCGCAGATGCTTCTATTGTAAAAAAGACCAAAAGGAGTATTGAATTTCTTAATATTTTCTATCCTCTATTATCTGATCCGGCAATGAATGATCAAATACCAACTATCAATCTTTATGACTAAATCTAATGTGCGAGGGAATTCGACTTTTGAAAAACTTATGGCCGTCCTCGGATGGTTAACACTGGCCTTCCAACTTTATCTCATCATTGAAAACCGAATTGCATCATTACCTGAAACGATTATCCGGTATTTCAGCTTTTATACTATTCTTACGAATATATTAGTAGCCATTGGCTTTACCATACGCGCATGGAGCAAAGACAGTAAGTTCAACTCATTTTTTGTCTCTCCCTCGACATGGAC
>JALYSC010000205.1:2701-5930 GCA_030855005.1 Bacteroidota bacterium
TCGATCACCATGTATATTACCATTGTGGGACTTATCTATAACATTATTCTCAGATTCACCTGGCAGCCACAAGGACTCCAATTGCTTGTAGACGAATCGCTGCACACCCTCATTCCAATTCTATCTATAATTTACTGGTGGGTATATGTCAGAACATCTCCCATCGCGTGGAAAAAGATTGGCTCCTGGTTGGCCTACCCATTTATCTACTTTCTATTTGTCCTGCTCAGAGGTATTCCATCCGGATTCTACCCTTATCCTTTTATTAATGTCGTTGACCTGGGTTATTCTAAAGTTTTAATCAATGCCATCTTCATATTTATGGTATTTCTTCTGGCTTCCATTGTTTTTATTGCTATCGGAAAATGGAAACAGACAGGTTCAGAGGGGACGGAATCAATTAACGACCTGAAAAACAATTGAAGGAAATGAATGTTAAATAATTCTTACGTGTTCAATAGCTGATAACTTTATCATTAATATTCTTTGGCATTGCGCAGTCAATCAGTTAATATACTCTTCTCATGCAATCTTATATCTTTTCCTTCATAGTCCTCATAGTTTATTTCACTGCATGTGCACCTAAAGTCACGGTGGAAGAGAATACCCTAGTGACTGACACATTAGTGGCTGACACTAAACCTAAAGTTGAAAATCATACTGGTCACTGTTATCTCTCTGTCATCGGCAAAGACAGCATTCTGATGACTGTAACTGTTGACAACAATATGGTGACAGGATATCTGCATTATAGGTTTTCAGAGAAGGATAAGAGTGGTGGAAAATTTATTGGCACTATCAAGGGAGATACCATCCTTGCTGACTATCAATTTATGGCAGAGGGTATGGAGTCCGAGCGCGAAGTTACATTCGTTCGTCGTGGAGAGGAATTAATAGAGGGATATGGTGATGTCGAAGAAAGAAATGGACGAGTAATATTTAAAGATCATTCCGCCATCAAATTTGAAGGCCGGCCTATGAAGCAAGCGGACTGCGCCACCCTGCAGTGGTATTTTCCAAAGAAGTAATCCTTACTCAGATTGTTTATCTTTCCTAACTAAAGTTGTGTTGTTTTTTCCCGTAAATCCTAAAAAAGTGTTTGTTTAGTGCGTATTAACAAATATGGTCAAATTGATCCGTCATTCTTATAAATTATTTATAACTTATAACTGGAATGACCAATACACAGACCAAGCAAATCATCCTGGCTGAAGATGACGAGGATGATACTCAATTTTTTGAAAGTGCACTCAACTGCATCTCTGATCCACCCGAATTGATACATGCCCGGGATGGTGTCGAACTAACCATTATATTGCGAGAACTGGAAAATTTGCCTGATGTGGTGTTTATAGACCTCAACATGCCACGCAAAAACGGTGCTCAATGTCTACAAGAAATCAGGGAAGCTGAAGCCTTCAAAGATTTACCCGTGGTAGTCCTTTCTACCACTTCCAATCAGGATGTGATTGATGCCGTATATCATAGTGGTGCCAACCTTTACGTCCAGAAACCCAGCGATATGCAATCATGGAAAAACGCGATTGCCAAAGTTCTTTCCCTGGACTGGAACATCCACTGTCCTCATGCTGTTAAAGAAAGATTCTATTTTAAAGACTTCTAGCAGAAAGGATTTTCCTGGCAGGTCATGCGAAAAACTCTTACACGTCAGAATATCTGGTTAAGGTATTTCCTGCAAATTCTCTTTGTGGCTTCCGTCTATTTCATTCTTGCGAGATTAAGTCTTAATCTTCAATTTGAAAAATCCAATGCCACTCCTGTTTGGCCACCTGCTGGTTTTGGCCTCGCCATGATATTATTGTGGGGTTATCGTGTCATCCCGGGAATTTTTTTTGGTGCTTTTGCGGCAAATCTCATTCTCTTTATTAGCCATCGCACCGTTGACTATCCACTAGCCGTCCTTCTATCCACCGCCATTGCGCTGGGTAATACAGGAGAAGCGCTTGCCGGAAGATATCTCATCAAAAAATTTATCCCGGGTCTGGATTTGAAAAATTTTCTTTCCGGGACTTCACAACTTTTCTATTTCTGTTTAATAGCTGGCATTATATCTCTTGTCAGTGCCCTGGCCGGATCACTGACCGTGTTGTCGGCATCTGCAATTGCAGCATTTCAATACCCGGTTGTGCTGCTTACATGGTGGCTTGGTGATTTTTCAGGCATTGTCCTCATCACTTCGTTTATTCTTCTTTGGTATGGTTTCATCCACCAACGAAAAGAATTTTTCCATCCTCTAAAATATAAGATAACAGAGCTGATCCTGCTTTTTATTGCAACCATCCTAATGACAGGAATTGTATTCGACAATTGGATAGTGCCTTACTCTACTTATAATTTTGCTTTCTGGATTATCGCTATTTACGTTTGGGCAGCTTTACGATTTGATCCAAGGATGACAATCACCACAATACTGATTTCATCCATCATAGCTATACTTGGTACAATTTCCCATAAAGGAACTTTTGCCCATCTGCCTCTCAACGAAGCTCTAATATCATTGCAGTTCTTTATAACCATCATGGTTACAACGCAGCTTGCACTGAGCATTAGCGTAAAGCAGCGCAAACAAACTGAAATCAGCCTCCGCGAGATCGGCGTCGAACTTGAAGAAAGGGTGAAGAAACGGACCATCCAACTGGCAGAAAGAAATCAGTTTGTAGAAACGATATTGAATTCTTCCATCGACTCCATTATTGTCCTGGATCCGGAGACAAGATGCATATCAATGAATAAAATTGCGAAGTTTAATTTACGTCATCCTTTTCCCGAAAGTATAATTGGAAAGAAATTCAGTGAGTTTCCTCAACATCTGCTTCCCATAGGATGGACGGAAGATATTCAGACAGCGCTCTCAGGCGAAATGATCCATCGCAATCAGATCCCTTCGCCGATCTCTGACTCGTATTTTGAAATCGATTACATTCCTTTATTCAATGAATCAGGAGTCTATGCAGTGCTTATTATTGGGCGGGATGTAACAGAGCGGATCCAACGCGAAAAGGAATTACGGGAACAAAAAGTATTTGCTGAACTATTAATTGAAAACAGCCCATACATGATTATGGCTTATGATCGTCAGTATAAAATCATCGCATGGAATAAGCCAAGCGAAGAGCATAATGGGCTTGCCAAACAAGCTGTCATGGGTAAAAGAATGTTCGAACTTTTTCCGCAATACGATAATCAGGAGTGGAAACAAACATTAGAC
>JALYSC010000206.1 GCA_030855005.1 Bacteroidota bacterium
CAGTGCACTTATAGACATCGTAATTTCAATAGGCAAATTCCATGCAACCCACTTCGGAAACTTCAGCCATTTGAGGAATAACTCACGCATAGGATAAGCGAGTAAAAATCCAAAGCTAAAATGTACAATGCGGTCGTAATGATTGCGTGACCAATCAAACTGATCCTGAAGCCAGTATCCAAATGGATTCTCTGCATAGGTATACTTGGAACCATAAACATGAAGACACAAGTAGATGCAAATAAGCAGGAAACTGAGATCACTAAACTGAAAGCGACTATATGCCCAAATCAATGCCCCAAGAAACAGGAACACTAATGTATTTTCAAGAAACCAATTCGAGATATCAGGAGTACCGACAAGTGAAAATATCCATACCCCTAGAAAAAGTACAATGAAACTGATAAGCCATAAATTCCTGCTCACAGGTGTCCTGTAAGGTGAAATGGCAATTGTGAAGGCCATTAGATAGTTGGTTAGTGAAAATGACAAAAATTCGGATCCTCCTTAGAAAATCAGCCGACAAATGTATTGAGAATTAGTACACCTGAAAGTCCTAAAAGCGAAATGATAGTTTCCATCAGACTCCATGAAAGCAGTGTCTGTCGAACCGAAAGATGCAGAAACTCCTTAAACATCCAAAACCCAGTGTCATTGACATGACTGAAAAAGATGCTGCCCGCACCAACAGATAAAACCATTAATTCAGGTGAAACGGAAGTGCTAACGGTGAGAGGCAGAACCATTCCTGCAGCAGTAATGCCCGCAATGGTGGCTGAACCAAGTGTAACCCGAAGGATGGCAGCAATCAACCATCCGGCAATTAACGGATGAATATGCAGATTCGTCATCAGGTTTTTGATCTCCTCCGCTGCCTGACTATCAATTAGAATTTGCTTGAATATACCACCAGCGGCAATGATTGCCACAATCATCGCAATACTTTCCATGGCTTCAACTACCCATGGCATCATCCTTGATACTTTTCTTTTCTTTCTAATTCCCAGATATAAACAAACAAAACACACAGTAATAAAAAGTGCAATAAAGGAATCTCCCAGAAAATAAAGTAAAGCTCCAAAGCCTTCCTTCTGCATATTCACTAGAGATAGAATTGCAGGGGTAGCAATTAGTCCGACTGGTAATAAAGTAAAAAGCAATGCAGTTCCTAATGAAGGTGGATCTTCAATATGATCGATTTCTTTGACAGAAGAGATTGGTAATTCAACAGAGGCAATTGCAGGGTTAAGAAATTTTGGAAAAAAAATTCCTGCTATCAACGCTAACGGAACAGCAAGTATAAAACCATATATCAATACTTCACTAATACTAGCCCCAAGCATGGAACTCAACGTAGCAGGACCTGGGTGAGGAGGTAAAAATGCGTGAGTAATAGATAAGGATGCAGCCATCGGAATAGCAATCCATAGAAGTGGTTTTCCCGAAGTCCTATGAATTGAAAAAACCAATGGAATCAATAGGATGAAACCAGCATTGTAGAATAACGGTATACCTACCACGAAACCTGTGCATAATATAGCCCAATGAATATTGCGGACGCCAAACAATCGTATTAATGCAACACTAATAACCTGAGCAGCTCCACTCTTCTCCAAAAATTTTCCAAGGATAACTCCCATCCATAGAATGAGGACAACACTTCCCAGTGTACTGCCAACTCCCTGCTCGATGGATTTGAGAATTTGGGTTGCTGGCATTGACAATGCAAATCCACAACCAATCGCAACTGCGAGAATAGCCAGAAAAGGATTTACCTTATTGATCGTCAGGATAAAGAGGAGAATAATTGCTCCCAGAACGATCAGCAGAGTCATAAGGCTAGTTGATTATGATACCTTATGATTTACTCTTGCCTTCAGGTTGTGTCTTTCCACATTCCCCTTTTGTGTACTTGATGATGCTGGCACATTCAGCTTCGCATGCGTTGCCATAGGTTTTATTATTGCAACCACACACAGGATCATAAATCTGTATACAAACACAATCATCTTTGATGCGTTCGATACAAACTGTATTGTCATCACATGATGAAATAACTATCCCGACGAAAACGACAGTAAGGAATAATAGACTTTTCATGATTTCTATTTCATATTCTCCCTCAAGTTAAGAGAGAATATGAAATTGTATTACATCTTTTCTGCCCACCATCTCTTCGTCCGGTACCCAATCAGGTACATCACAGGCAGAATAATCAGCGTAATGAATGTGGCAAAGCCAAGTCCGAAGATGATCGTCCAGGACAATGGACCCCAAAAGGCAACTGAATCTCCACCGAGATAAATCTTCGGATCGCCATGTGTCAGGAATGAAGCAAAGTCGATATTAAAACCAATCGCCAATGGCATCAAGCCTAATATGGCAGCCGTAGCTGTCAACAATACCGGAGTCATACGAATGCGACCTGCCTCAATAATAGCGCGGCCAACTTCTTCACCTTCATGTCGAAGCTTATCAGTAAATTCTACAAGGAGAATTCCATTCCGCACTACAATACCAGCGAGAGCGACGATACCAACCCCCATCATAATCACTGAGAAGTCCATATTGAAAATCGCCATACCCAGTAAAACTCCAATGATTGAGAAGATTACTTCCGTCATGATGATCATAGTCTTCCCAAACGAATTGAATTGCGTCATCAGAATTAATAGTATCAGGAAAATGGAAATAATAAGTGAACGTCCTAGGAAACTAACTGCATCCATGAACTCGGCATCTTCCCCTGCAAATCCTATTGTCACTCCATCTTGTGGAGGTAGTTGTGATACTGCTGCTTTAACAGCATTAATGACCTGAGTTTGCTTGGGCTGATACTCTGCTGTAATATTTGATGAAATCGTAACTATACGTTCCTGATCCATACGACGAATACCACCGAATGTATTTGCATACTTTACATCCGCGAGAGCCGCCATCGGTATAGAACGAAGTAAACCAGAATTCATATCCCGGAAGGTAATATTGAGATTCTCCACTGCATTAATATTTTGACGCTGATCTTCTTGTAGTCGGATCATAACAGGTATCTCATCTTCACCGTCCCTGAATTTAGTCGCCTCTTTTCCTAGAATAGCAGTCCGGAATTCAGATCCGATTTGCAGCGTACTGATACCTTCCCTATTGGCACGTTCGCGATCGATTTGGATGTTTATTTCTGGTTTACTTACGATCAGGTCACTTCGAAGTTCTTCCACCCCCGGAATCGCAAGTGAGTCCAGGTAACGTTTTACCAACTTTGAAGAAATGATGAGTTGATCAAAGTCATCGCCACGTATTTCAACGGAAACAGGCTTAGGCGTTGGAGGCCCGCCTTGCTCCTGATCTACGACGATCTCTGCACCAGGAATAATTCCTTTGGTCGCGTTCCGAATGTCGTCCATATATTGTTTCGTACTGACACCATTTCTCTTACTATACTCTACGAAAGCAATTCCGACCTTCCCTTTATTAGAAGTAGCAGAGCGATCAAATTGATCTTCTGATGCACCGAGCGCTACATTGGAAATAATTGATTCCACAATAGGGTTATCCTGACCCAAAGTTTCGATCACTTTATTTTCTACTATCTGTGTCATGCTGTCCGTCACATTCACGTCCGTCCCAACAGGAAGCGTCATATAGACAAAAATGAAATTAGGATCTGCTTTTGGAAACAATACGATATTGGATTGACGTGAAAGCGTGATACCACATGATGTCAACAATAGAATTACCATTCCAATCAGAAGTGACCATGGATGCCGAAGTGACCACGTAAGAAATCCTGCATATTTATTTTGCAAAGTCGGCCAGCCCTTTTGCTGAAACCATTTGACTCCCTTCGATAAAACAAATTTGTACAATACTCCAAACACAACACACAGGACTATAAAATTACCCATACCTATATTCCCGGACAGATAAAACGAAAGTGTGGTAAGGATTAGTAATGAATATCCAAAAATCTTACGTCGTTTTTGTTTTTTAGGATCAACGATTTTGCCTTCACGTACCGGATCACCCATAAACCACACAGCGAATACCGGATTGATTATATACGCCACCACAAGTGAAGCAGTTAGCGTTATTATAACTGTCACCGGTAGATAGTGCATAAATTTCCCGAATATCCCACCCCAAAAGACAAGCGGCACAAAGGGTGCAAGTGTTGTTGCGGTACCGGATAATACCGGAAGAAAAACTTCTCCTGCCGCTTTCTTGGCAGCCTGGACTATAGTCAGATGTTTTTCCGCATGATATATCCGGTGCGTATTTTCCATCACCACAATTGCATCATCTACAACGATACCAAGGGCAAGTAAAAAAGCAAAGAGTACAATGAAGTTAAGTGTAAAACCCAGACTCGGTAGGAGCATAAAAGCAATACACATCGACAGTGGCACTGATAACGCTACGAAAATAGCATCCGTCAATCCCATAAAAAACATCAGGATCAAGGTAACGAGGATAAATCCAATTACGATGGTATTAATAAGGTCATGTAATGTCACACGTGTAGCACGGCTTTGATCGCCAGTAATCGATACTTGCAAATCATCGGGAAATTTCTCAGCCTTGAGCTTATCAACGATCACCTTGATCTTGTCAGAGGCTTCGATCAAATTTTCTCCGGTCCGTTTGATTACATTTAGTGAAATAACATTCCGTGTATTCAGGCGACTAAAACTTTCCTGTTCTTCGTGACCCATCTTCACCTCGGCAATATCCTTAAGATAAATTGACGCTCCTTTTTGGGAAGTGACAATAATATTCTGAATCTCTTCCACATTCTTAAAATCACCGCGTATGGAGACAGAGCGTGTCATGCCTCCGATGTCTACATTACCGGCCGAAATAGTTGCGTTTTCATAAGCAAGGGCGTTTTCAATATCCCTAAAGGTGAGGTTGGCGGCAGCTAATTTATATTTATCTACATTAATTTCAACTTCTTTCTCAAGTGCACCAATCATGTCCACACGAGTGATCTCACGCATTTCTTCGATACGATCCTGGACTTCATCTGCATATTCTTTCAACACATCAAGACTGTAATCGCCGGCGATGTTGACATTCATAATGGGGATCTCGGAGATATCAAATTCCGTGATGGTAGGATCTTCCAGCAAGTCTGTAGGCAGATCACGTTTAGCTTTATCTACCCCATCCTTTACTTTCTGTTTGCATTCCGCTACATCAAGATCCGTATTGAACTCGACAATGATACTGGAGAAATCCTGGACAGAGGAGGAAGTAATTCGCTTGACACCACTTAATCCTTTTACTTGTTTTTCGATAGGCTTGGTGACAAGTTGTTCCATATCAGATGGAGAAGCACCGGGATAAATGGTTGTCACGAAAATCTGCGGAACGGTTACATCAGGGAATTGCTCTTTTGGAATCGATATATAAGAAAACATACCGGCGAGCGTGATCAATACCGTAATGACAAAGATCGTTGTGCGGTTATCTATTGACCATGAGGTTAACTTAAACTCTTTCATGCTAAGCAGTGTGGGCTTTAGAAGAAATAAAAATGAATAGATGAAATTGAATAATTATCAATTTCAATTTGAAACGGCATACATCACTGTCTCACCCAGGTTAACATCCTGGAAGCCGGTGGAAATCAAAAGATCACCTTCTTTGAGACCTTCCAGGACCTCTACAGATCCATTGTAATTCTGACCCTGTCGAATCTTGATTTTTTTGACGACAGCTTGTTGGTCAGTATTTGATTTATCAACTGCAAGAACAAAATCTCCGTCTTCCCCAGTCTGTATCAAATTAACAGATATGGTGATCGCTTTGGGACTTGAATAATCAACGATCTTTAGGACTGCAACCTGATTGGCGCGATAATCACCTTTGCCAAGTTTAGCTTCCACAGTAAATGTCC
>JALYSC010000207.1 GCA_030855005.1 Bacteroidota bacterium
CTGTAAGAATGCCCGCTATAGCTTTTCCGTTTTCGTATGCCATCCTGAGCCTGCCTCTTTGTTTTTGTCTAAGTACCCTGATGACTTCAGGCAAGACACTTGCTAAAAAAACAGGTTCTTTCATCCCGCGTTGCTTGTAAGAATCCCGACATAATTGAAGCAGCAGTCTCGCATCCTCAGACTCCTCAATCGTATAGAGGCTGACAGCTTCTTTCAGATTACGCCGTAGTCCTTCATTATATCCCTTACGGGTAGTGAGTTTGTCCATGGCGGGGAAAACCACAAAGCTATATCTCATCCTGTTTTGGAAAGGCAAATCGGGAGGCAGAAGGTGTTGCCCTGGTTTGAAGGTTAGATCCAAAATAGGATAGCCCGGTATGACAGAAAGTATATTTTGCAGGTTTACGGTAGTAGATTTATCTGTTGCAAGGACAGGCACCCACTGCGTCAAAGGCGGAGTGATAACTGATCTTAATCCTCTGATCCGTGTAGCATACACAGGAAGTAAAATATTTCCGCGATCCTCTGGGTTTGTAAGTCTTAATACATCCCATTGATTCACTCCACAAGTTGCATCAAGCCACCAAGAAGCCGAATAAAGCGGAGCATAAGTTTGTAGTGCAAAGCACGCTTCATATTCCTTGCGGGATTCAGACAGCATGCCGGCAATATAGATGTCTTTTTATAATCTTTCAATGTAATCATGTCATGATAGCATTGAATGGATCAGCCTTGATGATTAGGAAGTAGTTAATATTTGCATTAGGGGAATATTTAGAATAACTCCACATCTTTACCGTTTGAGATAAAATTAAATGCAGATGCGATTTTTGATAATAGCAGTAGGGATACTGTTTTTGGCGGTTTCTTCAGTGCAGAGCCAGTCATCCACCCATGAAAGTCTGTGGAAGACGCTTGCCAAAATCACCTACAAAAAAGAGTATGATGAATTCCTTGGTTTTAAAATTGACAAACCGGTTTTCAGTGAAGAGATAAAAGGATTAAACGGAAAAGAAGTAACCGTCAAAGGATTCATTATTCCTGTTGAAGGATACAAAGGCCATAAAGAATTTATTCTTTCAGCCTTCCCATATTCGATGTGTTTTTTCTGTGGTGGTGCAGGTCCGGAATCAGTTATGGAGGTAAGTGCATTAGATGCAATTGATTACACTACAGAATCAATTATGATCAAAGGCAAACTCAAACTGAATAGCGATGACGTCAATGAATTGATGTATTCATTGACAGATGCACGTCTCGTGAAATAATTTGACTGTGGTTATCTGACAATCCTATCAGTCCAGATTCCTTCATTTCCCATCACAGTAACAAGATATACACCGGGTAATACCTGCATCGTCAGGTCGACATGTGTTACGTCAGACAACTCGCGTGAATAAACAAGCTTGCCCTGAATATCGTACATGTGCATATTTCCGTTTTGCCAGTATGAAGGAACATTAAGTCGCCACATTCCATGCGCAATATCATATGTCAGTGATGGCTTTGATATTGGATCCGGGAGGATTCGTGCAACAGGTGAATACTCAATAGATCCATCATTCATATGTGCAGCGACACGGTAATACACTCCATCATGATGGTAAAAAGGATCATTATAGATGTAGCTGATTTTATCTGGATCGGGTTTAACATTTGTTACAGAAACAAAATGATCAAATTCATATCTGAACGAACGTTGAATTTCGAAGTAATCAACTTCCTGTACATTATGTAGCGTCCATTGGATTTTATTCCCGTTTGAAAATGGAATCGCAGTAAGATTCTCCCAACCTACAGGAAGTGCTTGTCCCATCGTGACGCTGTAAAAAGTACCGCCCAGATTGCCTGCATATATTTCTCCATCATCGCCTTCTCCAAACGTGGTAATGCCACTATTGCCACTGGCACCATGCCAGGTGATTGTAAATGCACCGGGGCCTGTTTGTTCTATTAGGAATACATCATTGCTTCCAAAGTCTACTGCAAAATATTTGCCGTACAGATCAGGATACATATCACCACGATACATAAATCCACCAGTGACAGATACTCCATTGCCACAGGAATTATTATTACCACCAGGACAAGTATGCGGATATTCAAGCACAGGATAGGTAAGCGGCAACGCTACCGTATCACAATGTGCAGGAGAATAATTATGGAAGCCTTCTCTGCAGTCCCATCCTAGGTTTCTACCACCGCCTGTACCAAATGGAATAAAGTTGACCTCTTCATAAATGTTTTGACCTACATCAGCAATCCATAAATCGCCAGTCTCTCTGTCAAATGCAAAGCGCCATGGATTACGCACACCATTCATAAAAATTTCCGGAAGCGTATCCGTTCCACCTGTGTATGGTAAATAAGGATTGGTCGGTGGGATAGCATAATTCTTTCCGGGAGATGTAGAGTTAATGTCAATGCGTAAAATTTTTCCAAGCAATCTGTCAAAATCCTGTCCTGTGTCTTCAGGATCACCGCCACCGCCGCCATCACCACATGTGATGTAGAGATATCCATCCGGACCAAAAGCCAGGTCACCAGCTTTGTGATTGGTCTGAATACCGGGCACCTCGATCAGAATGCGTTGAGTATTTTCATTGACTGTATCAGGACTTGCATTCGTGCTCACGGTGTAGCGTGATATGCGAGAAGTAATCGTTCCTTCCACCACGTAATTGATGTAGATGTATGGACTATCAGGATACTGGGGATGAAATGCCATGCCGAGTAGGCCCCTTTCATCATTAACGTCCATCACCAAGCCCTGAATACTCATAAATTCCTTTGTCCGAACCACATTATTCTGAATCACTCTAATCAATCCTTCGCGTTGTGCAACAAATAAACGATTGGTGCCGTCACCTGATCCGGTGATATCTGTGATTTCTGTCAGGGAAGGTCCGCTCAAACTAATCGGTGAGAATTCAAGATTCTGACCAAAGGAGAAAGTCACAGCAATAAAGCATAAGAATAGAAGTAGAATCTTCTTCATAGTACGTTTTGATTTAAAGTAATGCAATCAGGAGGAGACAGTGGCGGGGAAATGCAATGCAACGAATATAAGGCTGAAGTCTGTTAAAGACAACCTCTATTTTGCAAACCGTTTCAATCCAAGACGAATAACAAAAAAACCCGCCAAAAGGATGAGAATGACTAGGTAAAATGGCATAAAAGCAATTGCATAGATATGCGTCTTGTCTATGATCCACATCAGGCTTATAAGGGTGGCAAGAATCAAAATAAGACCTGAGAGCCTGTCAAAACCGGGTACTTTATCCAGGCTGACCTGGTGCCTGATGATCATGAAAGTTGTAACCATTGACATAATCGGGAGCACCTGGGTAAGCAAATTGGTATCCATAATGCTTCTGCGCTCAAATAGAAATAGATAGATACTCAGCGTTACGGCAAAGATGCCGGGGATAGAAACCAGATATATCAGGGTGCTATAGACATATTTCCAGGGCGAAAGATGTCCCTGGCCTTTTCCAAACATTCCTGCCAACAAAGCAATGAAAGGAACTACCAGAAAATAGGCAACCAGGAGCCCTGGATGACTCGATGTCCAGTCAAAAAATTCGCCCAGCGTCATGTACCAGTATTGTCGTCCGAAGGTATCAAAATATATAAGATGCTCACTTCAAGAGCACTGTCAGAGATCAGGGGTGACTGATGAAGTGACCATGACTGTAGCGCAATAGGCTCCTTTTTTTATCTTTGCACCCCTTTTTAAGGGATAAATAAGAAACGAAAAGAAACTATGGATAACTTAATTCTGCTGGTTCCGGTGATGGGTGCGATTGGTCTGATCTACACCTATATTAAGTTCAACTGGGTTACAAAACAAGATGCCGGTAATGAACGAATGAAAGAAATCAGCACCTATATCGCAGAAGGTGCCATGGCGTTTCTTCGGGCTGAATGGAAAGTACTCGGCTATTTCGTAGTAATAGTAGGCCTTCTGTTAGCCATCATGGCATCCTCCAATCCACATGGCCACTGGAGTATAGCTATAGCCTTCGTGGTTGGTGCCGTGTTAAGCGCTACAGCAGGATATATCGGTATGAAAGTCGCTACCAAGGCAAACGTCCGTACCGCACAAGCTGCGCGGACAAGTCTTAGTAAAGCTTTGAACGTATCATTTACGGGAGGATCCGTCATGGGCATGGGCGTTGCGGGCCTTGCAGTACTTGGTCTCGGCGGATTATTCATCATTCTTCAAAAAATATTTGCAGATGGCGCCCTTGTCAATAGTGCTGAAATGCTACAGGCTATTGAGGTCCTCACAGGATTCTCTTTAGGTGCTGAGAGTATCGCATTATTTGCCCGTGTTGGAGGTGGTATCTATACAAAAGCTGCTGACGTAGGTGCTGACCTCGTAGGTAAAGTAGAAGCCGGTATCCCTGAAGACGATCCACGCAACCCAGCAACGATCGCTGACAACGTTGGTGACAACGTAGGCGACGTAGCCGGTATGGGGGCAGACTTATTCGGCTCATACGTAGCCACTGTTTTAGCAACTATCGTATTAGGACAACAAACTATCATCACTGGTGACGATGGACTTGGAGGTATGTCTCCGATTCTGCTACCAATGCTGATTGCAGGTGTCGGAATTTTATTCTCCATTGCAGGTACATGGTTTGTAAGAATTAAAGACGCAGTGGGCATGGGTACATCCCAGGTTCAGGCTGCCCTCAATATGGGCAACTGGGGTTCTATTGTGTTAACCGCGATCGCATCAGCAGCATTGGTATATTATATCCTTCCTGAAGCAACGATGACATTACGTGGTCATGAGTTTACCAAGTGGGGTGTACTTGGTGCGATCATCGTAGGACTTGTAGTTGGTGCATTGATGAGTATCATCACCGAATATTATACAGCGATGGGCAAACGTCCTGTCAATTCCATCATTCAACAATCATCAACAGGTCACGCAACAAATGTAATCGGTGGTCTTGCGGTAGGTATGGAGAGTACATTCCTCCCAATCCTGGTATTAGCATTAGGTATCTGGGGCAGTTATGAATGTGCCGGTCTGTATGGTGTCGCAATCGCAGCAGCAGGGATGATGGCAACTACAGCGATGCAACTTGCGATCGATGCATTCGGTCCCATAGCAGACAACGCGGGTGGTATAGCAGAGATGAGTGAATTGCCTGCAGACGTGCGTGAAAAAACTGATATTCTCGATGCAGTTGGAAATACAACAGCAGCAACAGGTAAAGGATTTGCAATTGCTTCTGCTGCGTTAACAGCTCTTGCATTATTTGCAGCATTCGTCGGTGTTGCAGGCATTACCGGAATTGATATTTATAAAGCAGATGTACTTGCATGTTTATTTGTCGGTGGTATGATTCCATTCCTGTTTTCATCACTGTGCATTCGTGCAGTAGGTGAAGCAGCCATGAGCATGGTGGAAGAAGTGCGCAGACAGTTTAAAGAAATACCGGGTATCATGGAAGGTACAGGCAAACCGGAATATGATAAATGTGTAGCGATATCTACGAAAGCCTCACTTCGCAAAATGATGCTTCCCGGTTTTATCGCCATTGCCTCTCCAGTTTTTATTGGCTTTGTCGTTGGCGCAGAAGCTTTGGGTGGATTTTTGGCAGGAGCAACTGTAGTAGGTGTATTGATGGGAATTTTTCAAAACAATGCAGGTGGGGCATGGGATAATGCGAAGAAGAGTTTTGAAAAAGGCGTCAACATCAATGGAGTGATGTACTACAAGAAAAGTGAACCACACAAAGCATCTGTAACAGGTGATACAGTTGGAGATCCTTTTAAAGATACATCAGGTCCATCAATGAATATTCTTATAAAACTTATGAGTATTGTTTCTTTAGTTATTGCCCCTACCC
>JALYSC010000208.1 GCA_030855005.1 Bacteroidota bacterium
CGGCAGGACCAATACTGGGAGGGATTGGACGCCGTAGCAGAGAACTGATGGTGTTATTGTCTTCCATCGGATATGATATGATATTCCTTGAAACCGTTGGTGTAGGGCAGTCCGAGCATATTGCCTGGCAGCTCACCGATGGGTTTATCCTTGTCATTCAACCCGGCAGCGGTGATGAGTTGCAGGGAATCAAGAGAGGGATAACTGAACTCGCCGACATTGTCGCTGTTAATAAATCAGACGGAGAGCTCACTGAACTAGCCAGGATATCGGCAGGCCATTATAGGAATGCACTCCATTATCTCTCACCCCTTAGAAATGACTGGACTCCGCAGGTGCAAACAAGTTCTGCGACAAATCCTGAAGGGATAGATAATCTTTGGGCAACTTTGCGTTTGTATATCGCATCCCGGCAGAAAAATCATCTCCTTGAAGCAAGTCGGGTTCAACAGGACGTTTTCTGGATGCAATGGTCTCTTACCGAAACTGCCCGGCAGCTTCTGATAAAGCACCCCCAGGTGAATCAAAAGCTTACTGAAGCCTTGAATACTTTAAGGCAAAATGACACCTCAGTATTCAAAACTGAATTTGAAATTGAAACATTAATGAAACATATCACTGCATCTCAGGATGCAAACAACATAAAAGAGTAGTCGATGAAGATCTATTGTTTGATCACCCTCTGCATTGTCTTGCTTTCTATGTCGGATGATGCATCCAATTATCCTTCAAGTGATTTTGTATCTCCCGTCAACCGTGCAATGAAATTGTCCGGAACATTTGGTGAACTACGAAGCAACCACTTTCATGCAGGGCTTGATATAAAATCTCTCAACCAGGTTTCTGGAGATCCCATATATGCTACCGGTGATGGATTTATCAGCCGCATAAGGATTGATGCGTTTGGATATGGTAATGCAATCTATATTGATCATCCTAATGGTTTCACAAGTTTGTACGGACACCTGGATAAACTGGTGCCTGAGATTGAAGCTTATGTTAAGGAACAGCAATACATGCAAAAGTCTTTTGAAGTGGATCTTTATCCGGGAGAAAGATTTCCTGTTAAGAAGTCTCAACGGATTGCATATATGGGGAATACAGGACATTCTTATGGTCCTCATCTTCATTTTGAAATCAGACACACTAATGGACAGGTACCTGTAAATCCCCTCCATTTTGGATTTGATATTCCGGATAAAACTCCACCAGTCATTCAAAATCTGGTAGTGTATCAATATGATGAATTGGGTCAACTCCTGCATACCAGCTTATATCAGCCTAAGTGGAAATCCGTCGGAGTGTATGAACTCCCTAAAAGAATTGAAGTCGCAGCCGCAAGAGTTGCATTCGGACTTCGCACGTATGATACTCAGGATGGAGCCTCCAATCAAAATGGAGTCTATAGTATAGAATGCAAGGCTGATAATGAACCTTCATTTGCTTTTGCACTTGATGAAATTCCTTTTGAAAATACACGGTATATGAATGCACACATTGACTACAAGCTGAAAGTCAATCAGAATTTATTTACCCATCGTTGTTATCCACTTGAAGGAAATAAATTGCCTATCTATTTTACCAACAATGATAAAGGGAGATTTGAAATAAATAGGGAATTCGCACGAAACATAACATTTGCGATTGCAGATTTTAAAGGAAATACAACCAGGTTAAATTTTGAGGTTGCTAAAAGTCCGGAATTAGCCCCTATCGCTACGCCTCCCATAAAGTATACCGTGATGGGTGACCCGGCGGAGGTCACGATTGTCAATCTGCCCGGCTTACAGGTCATTTGGCCGGAAGGAACATTTTACGAGAAAGTTCCAGTGAATATTACAACCACTCCACTTGTAAAAGGAGAAAGTTTCAGTCCTTATTATGAAGTATCTCCTTTTGATATTCCGGTCCATACATTTTTTGAAATTTCGATTGATGGTCTCAATGTGCCTGCCAAACTGCAACAGAAAGCATTCATTGCAAGATGTGAGCCCAATGGATCTACTATTAATTGTGGAGGTACATGGGTAGGAAATAATCTAACTACCGGTGTACGTGAAATGAGTCAGTACACCATAATGGTTGATACAATTGCCCCTAAAGTAAGCACAGTATATTTCAATCCTGTGATGACAGGATGGCAGCGCATGACTTTCCGTATTTCAGATAATGTTCGGATCAGGGATAAGGGACGTGATTTAATATTCAACGGATATGTGGATGGAGAATGGATTCTCATGGAACTGGATGGTAAGAGTGGATTATTATCACATCGTTTTGATGGTCGTGTTGCACCAGGCGTACATTCTCTTATGATTGTTGTAACTGATGATCGTGGCAATGAAGGTGTCATACAGAAAACATTTACATTGTAGCGCACAAACCAGATTTTTAATGCGCTCAACCTGGACAAGTAAATTGAAACCTGGAAAATCAGCTCCTTCATTTAGCTCCAACCTTCATGACGGATCCGCCCTTTCAACAGCGTCCTTGAAAGACAAAAAGTATATCCTATTCTTCTATAACCATGATGGCTCAGAAACCTGCACGAAAGAGGCCTGCAATATTCGCGATGGTTTCGATGAACTTAATCAATTAGGTTATCACGTTTTTGGTGTGAGTGAGGATAGTGTAAAAAAGCATCAAAAGTTTATATCAAAATACGCACTACCCTATCCTTTAATTTCAGATGAAGGAAATGCACTTGCAAAGCTTTTTGATATCTATGGTGTAAAAGAATTTATGGGCCGTACAAGTGATGCCGTGCATCGAACCACCTTTGTTGTGGATGAAAAAGGAATAATTCAGTCAGTAATTCATCCGGTTGATTCAGCTCAGCATACACAGCAAATACTGGATTCACTACAACCAATTTCTTAATCTGTCCTTAATCATGTATCCATTAATTTCAGTTCTGCACACGCTTGAGATTTACAATCAGCCCAACATAATCTGCATCGATTGCAGAAATTACCTGGATGATGATTACAAAGGGCGTGGTGAATTTTTAAAAAGTCATATTCCTGGTGCAGTACATTTTGACTTAAAACATGACCTATCCGGGCCCATCGTCCAAGGCGTATCAGGAAGACATCCCTTGCCAGATCCCGTGGTATTGAACTACAGTCTTCGCTCAGCAGGAATAAACCCTGACACCCATGTGATTGCTTATGATCATGCTAATGGATCCAATGCGGCCAGACTATGGTGGTTATTGCGATGGCTTGGGCATGAAAACGTACAGGTACTGGATGGTGGTTTGGCAGCATGGCTGAATCAACAGGGTGCAATCGACAACGAATGGATACTTCCGGAAAAAGGAACCTTTGAAGGCACCCCGAAAGCTGATATGGTCGTTGAGATGAAAGAAGTAAAGAATCATTCCGATGTATTGGTTGATAGCCGCGAGATGCGTCGCTATAAGGGTGAACATGAACCCATAGATTTCGTAGCCGGTCATATTCCCGGGGCAATTTGTATTCCATATATGGATAGTGTAACTCCTTCAGGAATTTGGAAAGATCAGATGGAATTAGCATGTCGATTTCAGGATCTTCCTGAAGCCCCTGTATTTTATTGCGGTTCAGGCGTCACTGCCTGCCATAATATACTGGCTTATAAAATAGCTACCGGAAAAGACGCGCTTCTATATCCAGGTGGTTGGAGTGAATGGATCCGTCATCATAAAGTGACGAAACAAAACTGATTACTCCATCAGGTTGTTGCTCCTGAGGAATGTCTAATTTTACCAAATAACAACTACCTAATGCCAGCCATTCATATCCGGAAGACAGGATTACCACCAGGCTCTTTAATCTACACCGGGACGCAGCAGTCTGATTATATTCTGAAAGAGTTCGTTCGGTACAATGCAGAGCATATCGAACAACTTCCAGTTATAGCATTGCCAGAGCCTAACCCAAATTACTTTTATTGGCTGGATGTACGCGGCATTCATAATCCCCAGGAGATAGAGGCCATTGGAAAAATGTTCAACATTGATCCGCTATTCCTGGAGGATGTCATGGACCCTGATCAGCGTCCCAAATTTGAGCAAACAGACAACGGAGTTTTTATCATTGTCAAAAATCTGATCCCCACAGCGGATAGCACAGAATACCTCAGCGAACAGATTTCGTTTTACTTATCAGAGGGAAAACTTATCACATTCCAGGAGTTTCCTGATGATAGCTTCCAGGCAATAAAAGTCAGACTTCAACAGCCAGGTTCAAGGATTCGCTCACGCCGGCCAGATTACCTGTTATATGCAATATTGGATTTTATTACGGATCACTATTATCCTGTGATTGATAGTTGCAGTGATAGAATACATGTGCTTGAAACTGCCATCAATAAAAATCCTGCTCAAAATCTGAAGAAATCGATTTACGAAATCAGGCAGGACATTGCAGAATTACACCGAATCATTCTGCCTACAAGGGAATCAATCGGTGCCATACAACGAACAGATAGTCCAGTCATTACTGAAAAAACAAGAAGATATTTCAGGGATGTCATGGATAATATCGTGCAATTGCTTGATCTGAATGATGATCAAAATGATCATCTATCTTCTCTACATGACCTATTTATGTCCGAAATGACCTACAGGATGACTAACGTCATGAAAATTCTTACTGTGGTTACGTCCATTTTTATTCCGTTGACTTTTATAACCAGTGTTTATGGGATGAACTTTAAGCATATGCCTGAGCTAAACTGGCCATGGGCATATCCGGCATTATGGGGTGTGATGATTTTGATAGGTATCGGGGGGGTAATCTACTTTAAGCGTAAGAACTGGCTTTAGAATAAATGTCATCCTTGCTTCCCTATTTTTTTATTTTTGACCCGGCCGGGTATCACTTTCTCCGGCCACTTAACCTGAGGAATGAAAAACAGTTATTTTGATCTTATTCAACAGACATATTATTTTCCACAGGAAGGTTTCGACCTACAGAATGGAGAATTGACCTTTCACGGCATATCGTTAGCCTATCTCATTGAGAAATATGGTACGCCATTTAAAATTACCTACCTCCCTCGGATTGGTGACCAGATCAAAAAAGCTAAAAATTGGTTTAACCGCTCCATTAAGAGTAATCACTATAAGGGTGTTTATCGCTACTGTTATTGCACCAAATGTTGTCATTTCAGTCATGTCATCAAGAAAGCACTTGAGCACGATGTAGATCTTGAGACATCATCAGCATTTGATATTGATCTTATTGTGAGTTTATACAGGAGTGGACATATTGACCGCAAAATCAACCTTGTCCACAACGGATATAAAACCGATCGATATCTCGATGGCATCGCACAGCTTTATGAGATGGGCTTTGAAAATTCAATTCCAATCCTTGACAATACTTTCGAGTTGGATCAACTATTAGATCGTATAAAAGGAGACGTTAAAGTAGGCATCCGTGTGGCTATTGAGCAAGAGCCTCAATCTGCTTACTACACTTCAAGACTTGGTATTCGTCCAACAGAAGTAATCAAATATTATAAAGATAAAATAAGCCGGAAAAAAAGAGTAAAAGTCACCATGCTTCATCTGTTCGTTGATACCGGTATCAAGGATACATTGTACTACTGGGGTGAATTTAAAAAGGCACTCAAGATTTTCGCGCAGCTTAAAAAGATATGTCCATCACTTACTGCGATTAATATCGGCGGAGGATTTCCTATCAGAAATAATCTCTCCTTTGAGTACGACTATAAATACATGGTCGATGAGATTATCAAAAACATAAAAGCTGTCTGCGCCGAAGAGGGAATTGAAGAACCTGATATTTTCACTGAATTTGGAAAATATACAGTAGGTGAAAGTGCGGCAACCATCTTCACGGTCCTTGAG